>CAZRNT010000082.1:0-4549 GCA_964601525.1 uncultured Erysipelothrix sp. | reverse complement strand
GCATGAAGGATATGTACCATCCCCTCATCCCTAAACCAGTCATTGATTTCTAAGGCAGGTTCGCCAAATAAATTCTCAATTCCTTGTTCTTCTAAGTAAATTAAACTTCTCATAATTGCGGAAATACTCTGACTTGACATCAGTCCATATTCCTTTTCCAATTCTTTGCGATTTTCTTGAGCAAATTTGACAATTGCTTTTAAATCTTTAAAATCCAAAATTGCTAAACCTTCCGCATCAGCCGCTTTAAAGATAGTCATTAAAACAGCTGTTTGTGTATCATTAAGATCCATAAGTTGAGAAAGCATTAATGGCCCCATATTAGATACTGTTGTTCTAACAGGAATACCTTTCTCACCATAAACATCCCAAAAGGTTACTGGGAAAGACTTGTTCTCATAGGATTCAAGTCCAAACATATCTATTCTTTTTTGAATCCCTTCATTAATAGTCCCTTTAGCAGCAAGGCCTGATACATCACCTTTAATATCCGCAACAAAGGTATTGATACCCTGTTCTGATAATTGCTCAATAATTAACTTTAAACTTACTGTCTTACCAGTCCCGGTTGCTCCAGTAATTAAGCCATGACGATTTAATTTATCAGTTTGCATATATACGTTATTAGACAAATAAATTCTTTGATCTTCAAACATTTTTATTTCCCCTTTTTCTGATACATTTTACCAGAAAATCTTTCTAGAACATTATCCACATCTGCGAGTGGAACACGAACCTTTACTTCAGTATCACGAATCTCCAATTTAAGCACAGATTTTTCATATCTAACATTTGAAACGTCTTTGGTCGAGAATGTATGCTCAAGCATATATAAAAGATCTCTTCCCACAAATACATAACGACGAGTATGTAAAAATGTTACAACTATCATAACTTGTCCTAATAAAGTTACTATAAATTCTCTATCTGCACTTGGCTTATGGACTAGTATAAAAAAATCTAAAGCAAAGACAATAAAGACTTCTGCCCATGATCTCGCATTGAATTTAAGCTCCAAACTCGAATCTCCTTGTTTGGCCCGCGCGATCCTAAAGACAACAATACCAATCAAAGCTATTAAAACTAATTTCACAATAATCAATACCACAAATATCCCTCATTTCTTAATTAACATTATAGCATAAAGATAAAAAAAAGAGCCGTTGGCTCTTATTGAATTTTCTTGTGAATATCAATTAATTCTGCAGCAATAATCTTTAATACTTCTGCACTCATCATTTGGTCTTCAGCATGGATTAACAATAAGTTAATTTCTGTAGAACCTTCGTTTTGAGCTTCTTGTTGGATTAACTGAGCATGAACTCTATGTCCTTCAACAAATTGTTCTTCACCTTCTGCCATTAATTCTTCTGCACGATCGAAATCTCCTGCTTTGGCAGCTGCAATTGCTTCAACAAAGCTTGAACGAGCTGAACCATTAAATGAAATCATTTGAAAACTTAGTAATTCTATACCTTCCATCTTAACTCTCCTTTACTATATCTAATATTATAACATAGTTTCCTAACTATGAATTGAAGAAAATACTTGCTATAATATGTATATGGTGCCGACTAGAGGACTTGAACCCCCAACCTACTGATTACGATTCAGTTGCTCTACCAATTGAGCTAAGTCGGCCTGCAAGAATTATAATGATTTTATAAAAAAAAAGCAAGCAAAGGAGGATTAAAATGAAACTCTATATAAAACAAAAGGTCTTTACATATAAAGATAAATTCGAAGTACGAAACGCTGCCTTTGTTCCAGAGTATTTTGTTAAAGGAAAAATAGTTGCTTTATCAAAAAGATTCAATATCGAAGACAACAAGGGAAAAAAGGTTGCAGTGATAAAGAAGAAAATCTTTACATTCTTTCCCAAATATAAGATTACAATAGATAAAGAAACATATGTATTAAAAAGAAAATTTACTTTCTTTAAACAAAAGTACAAATTAAGCCCTTTATCATGGGAACTTAAAGGAGATTTCTTGAATCATAACTACGATGTATTAGATGGAAATCAAAAAATAATGTCAATGAGAAAACATTGGTTTAAATGGGGAGACAGTTATGAACTTGATATTCCAAACAAAAAGAACGCCCTACTAAGTTTGTGCATTGCAATAGCGATTGATGCCGAGCTTGCCAGAGACAAAAAAATGATTCAAAATAACAATAAACAAAATTCATAATAAAGAAAAAGCGCTTATGCGCTTTTTTTATTTATTCAGAACATTTCCGGATTTGACTAATCTGTAATTCCTTATAGCCACTCAAATCTCCTTTAGTCCTACTTAATTCATGATTTTCTAATTCAATAATAACAATTTCAGCTGTTGACTGGATAATCGACCCAGACAAAATATGCCCACCATAAACCTTAAAGTTTTTATCACTAACAGCTGTATGAATGTGCATACCATTAGAAGATAAGGTTCCTTCCATTGATACTATTTCAAAAGGACCATCCATGGTGAAAAGCGTTTGATCGTAACCCTTTCGAAATACAACTCTTTCTAAACTTCCCACACAAGTTCCAACAAAAGCAGCTTTAATTTCATTTTTACGACAGTACTGATGAAGACTTAATACCAAATCTTCTCCAGGTAATAAGCGCATAACATGTTCTTTCATAAAACCACCACCTATATTTATTATACTACAATAAAATAAAAACACTCATAAAGAGTGTTTTACATATCGTTACTATGAAGTTTTACAGCCGAAGATACATAACGAGCAATATTTACACCATGATCTCCAATTCTTTCTAGAATTCCTAAAATATCAATATAAATACTACTTGCTACTTTTGTATCACAAATTCCTTCTGCCATTCTTTGGAAATGCTTTTCACGATATTTATCTTCAATTAAATCTAAATATTCCTCATCTCTTATAAGAGATTCTAAGCCAGATAAATCTTCATGCACAAAAATCTCTAATGAACGGTTTAACATATCATTCAATAGTTGATACATCGTATCAAGATCTCTTAATGCATCTTCCGAAAACTCTTCTCTGTTTTCGTAAACCATGTGATAAAACTCAACTAGATTTGTGGATAAATCACTCATACGCTCATAGTTCTTAATAATTTCTAAGTTCTTTGTATATGTTTCCGCAATATGAACTGATTGATTTCCATGTTTAGCTATCTTCAATAAATATTCAGTAAGATCAGTATCCAAAGCATTGATCATTTCCTCTAACTGAAGCACTACTTCGTAATCTTCCTGATTATTGCTATGTAGATACTCTTGAGTAGTTTCCAATGACTCCAATACTAATTCAGCCATATGAACTGTGGTTTTCTTAGCTAATTGTAATGCCCCTTCTGGGAAAGTTGCAATTAGATTTTCATCCAATGGTTCAATCTTTTCACGGCTTCTCATACGATCTTCACCTGGTATTAATACCTCTAACAATTTAATAAATCTTGGAACAAAAGGTATAACCAAAATAGCAAAAGTTAAGTTAAATAAGAAGTGGCTTAATGCTACAGCAAATGATGCCCCACCATTTAAACGAGAATTTAAAGCTAAAACAAAATTAGAATAAGGATGAATTATCAACATAACTAAGAATGCTCCAGTAATGTTAAATAAAGTGTGGAACAATCCAGCACGCTTGGTGGCAATAGAACCTCCCATAGAGGCCATAAGCGCCGTTACTGTAGTTCCAATATTAGAACCCAAGACAAAGGCTATTGCAGCCACCATATCCATGCCATCTGCTGCATATATCTTCTGGACAATTGCAATAACCGCAGAAGATGAATTTATAATGCCGGTAGAAACCGTTCCCCCCAATAATGCTAACCAAGGATGATTAGACATTGAGAGCATAAAGTTCTCAAAAAATGCATAATTTTGCAGTAAACTTAATTTCTCACTCATCAATTGCAAACCTACAAACGTAATACCAAAGCCAAAAATAACAAATCCAATATTTTTGATTTTAGAACGTTTGGAAAATACATATACTAATGCACCTATAAAAACAAAATAATAACCAAACTCATCAATATCTAAACCAATCATCAAAGCCGTAATTGTTGTACCAACGTTAGCACCTACAGAGATACCAATCGCTTGATCCAAAGACATCAATCCAGCTCTAACTAAAGATATCGATATAACAGTTGCTGCAGAACTAGACTGCATAATAGCAGTTATTAAAGTACCAACCAAAATTGCCATAAAAATATTACTAGTGTACTTCTCAATATAATCTCTAATTTTAGGACCAGCAGCTTCTTTAAGCCCATCCCCTAGAAAGGTAATTCCTAAAATAAACAAACCAAAACCACCCAGGATTATATTTAATCCAAGATCCTGCAAAGATGGATTTTGTGTCAATTGAATGAACATCTTTTTTCCTCCATAAGATAGAACAGTACTATAATATCATATAAAACAATGACATAAAAACTATTGCCAAATCAATTTAAGAAAAAACCACCCAAGCAGGGTGGTGTTATTTACAAAATGGTGGAGCTTATCGGGATCGAACCGATGACCTCCTGCGTGCAAGGCAGGCGCTC
>CAZRNT010000081.1:2822-4620 GCA_964601525.1 uncultured Erysipelothrix sp. | reverse complement strand
TAGAACAAATGTTCAGAGAATTCGAACAACGCTTGCAACAACAAGGAATGAACTTTGAACTTTATTCACAAATCTTAGGACAAAGTAAAGAAGATATCCAAAACGAAATGAAAGAAGATGCAAATCTTAGAATTCGTACTCGTTTAACTTTAGAAAAAATTGCTGAAGTTGAAGAAATGAAAGTTGAAGAAAGTGAAATTGAGGAAGAGTATTCCAATATTTCCGCAATGTATGGAATGGAAGTTGAACAAATTAAGCAAATTGCATCTGAAGAAGCAATCAGCTATGATATTCTACTTCGTAAAGCAATTGAGTTAATTCAAGAAACTCGTGCTTAATGTAGAAAGACGCTTAGCGTCTTTTTTATCCTAAAAGGAGGGATTTTATGAGCGAATCAAAAACTATGAATGTTCCGGTAGTAGCGACTCGAGGAGTCATCGTATTTCCCGAACAAGAAATAATGATTGAAGTTGGTAGACATAAGAGTATTAATGCTATCGATGAGGCAGAAAAATTCTTCAACGGACATGTGGTATTAGTAAGTCAAAGAGATGTATTAGTTGATGATCCCCTTGAATCAGATCTTTATGAATATGGATCGTTATGTCATATTAAATCTGTAAAACGTAAACAAGGTTTTTTACGAGTCACTTTTAGTGGAATTCAAAGAGTTCGTTTAGATACTTTAAATGATGATGAAAAAATGTTATTTTCATCGGTAACTTTGCTGGATGAAATCTATGGTGATGAGGCTGAAGAAGCTGCTTTATTAAGAAGAATAACTAAAGAAATTGAAGCTATTTCTTTACAAAACATTGCTATTCCCCAGGAAATGATTTCACAATTAACAATGGGAATTTCATCAAGTCAACTTAGTGATCAATTTGCTCAGTATTTCCCAATGCAAGTTGAGCGTAAGCAGGAGTTGTTGGAAACACTCAGCGTTAATGATCGCTTATTAAGAATCTTAGAAGATATTAGCAGAGAACAAACAATCAATGCTATTGAAAACGATATTAATGAAAAGGTAAAAGGAAGCGTAGATGAAAATCAAAGAGAATTTTATTTACGTGAAAAATTACGTGCAATTCGCGAAGAATTGGGCGATGTCGCTGATGTTGGTGAAGATAGCGATGAGTTTAGAGAATTACTAGACAATAATCCTTATCCAGAACATATCAAAGAAAAAGCTTATGAAGAGTTAAGACGTTATGAAATGCTACCTCAGGCTTCAGGTGAGTCTGGTGTTGTGAGAAACTATTTAGATTGGTTACTTAAAACTCCGTGGTGGCAAGAAACTGAAGATATCGAAGATTTAAACTTAGTTCGAGAAAAACTAGATGCAGATCATTATGGTTTGGACAAAGTAAAAGATAGAATTTTAGAATATCTTGCAGTTAAAAATATGACCAAATCACTAAATGCTCCAATTTTATGTTTAGTTGGTCCTCCAGGGGTTGGTAAAACTTCCTTAGCTAAATCAATTGCTGATTCAATGGGACGCGAATTTGTTAAAGCCTCAGTTGGTGGAGTTCGTGACGAAGCTGAAATTAGAGGTCATCGTAGAACTTACCTTGGTTCAATGCCAGGTAGAATTATTCAAGGTATGAAAAAAGCGGGAGTTGTTAATCCTGTCTTCCTTATTGATGAGATTGACAAAATGGCTTCTGATTACAAGGGAGATCCTTCTTCAGCAATGCTTGAAGTCTTAGACCCAGAGCAAAATACAATGTTCAGTGATCATTATTTAGAAGAGCCATATGATCTCAGTGATGTTTTATTCATCTGCACGGCAAAC
>CAZRNT010000081.1:0-2812 GCA_964601525.1 uncultured Erysipelothrix sp. | reverse complement strand
TGATCGTTTAGAAATCATTGATTTAAGTTCATACACTGAAGAAGAAAAACTAATGATTGCGAAAGAACATTTGATTCCAAAACAATTAAAAGTTAATGGTCTAAAGAAGAGCCAATTCAAGATTACAGAGGTTCAATTAAGATTTTTGATTCGTCATTATACAAGAGAAGCTGGAGTGCGTCAGTTAGAGCGTGTTATTGCATCGCTTTGTAGAAAGACGGTTCTAAGTATTCTTAAAGATGGTAAGAAATCTGTAAGTATTACTCAATCATTAATTCAAGAATGGTTAGGTAAGACAATTTATGACTATGGTCAAAAAGAAAAAGATAACGAAGTTGGTGTTGTTACTGGATTAGCTTATACTCAATTTGGTGGTGATGTATTGCCAATAGAGGTTACCCATTTCGATGGTAAAGGTAAGCTTATAGTAACGGGTCAACTTGGTGATGTAATGAAAGAATCGGCAGAGATTGCTTTCGGTTATGTAAAAACTCACGCTAAGGAATTTGGTATTACTGCTGATTTCTTTGAGAAACATGATATTCAAATTCATGTTCCTGAAGGAGCGGTACCAAAAGATGGTCCAAGTGCTGGAGTAACATTCACAACTGCATTGGTTAGTTCATTAACGAATAAAAAAGTTTATTCAGATATTGCAATGACAGGAGAAATTACCTTGCGAGGTAAGGTCTTACCAATTGGTGGATTAAAAGAAAAATCACTTGCTGCCCATCGTGTGGGTATTAGTAGAATTGTAATTCCTAAGCAGAATGAAAAAGATATGGACGATATCCCACAAGTAGTAAAAGACAGCATTAAATTTATACCTGTAGAGAGAATTGATGATGTCCTTAAAGAGGCTTTAGTTTAATGACTATTCGCTCTAATGAGGCACATTTAATCATCTCTGCAGCTAGTCATGAACAATTTCCTAGTACAGATCAGAAAGAACTTGTCTTTGTTGGGAAATCTAATGTTGGGAAATCAAGTATTATTAATTCATTAAGTAATCGAAAAAAATTGGCTTATGTAGGACAGACTCCTGGTAAAACACGTCTAGCAAATTTTTATCATATTAATGATGAACTTCTGTTTGTTGATGTTCCAGGTTATGGTTTTGCGAATCGATCAAAGCAAGAACAAGTACAATATGCTAATTTAATGGATGATTATTTTAGTGAGAGAGAAATTTCCTTAATGTTAATCTTAGTTGATATTAGACGAGGAATTAGTGAAGAAGATGAGACTATGATTGACTTTGCTCGTTTTCATCAAATACCTCATGCGGTAGTTTTGTCTAAATCAGATAAATTATCTCGATCAAAAGCAAAACAATTGGCGATCAATACAAATAATAAATATGCAGTAGATGTTCTATTGTTCTCAGATAAAAGTGTAGAACAAAGAGACCAAATTGCTGAATATATCTTAAATACGATTGCTGATTAAAGTTTTGTCTGAAAGTATTAATTAAACACCACTTTATAATGTGGTGTTTTTTTAACAATCTTAGTAATAGAAGTATCGTAACTGTGATATATTGTTAGTGCGAATATGGAGGACATTGTTCAATGGAAAATGAACTTAGTAAAAAATCTTATATACCTTATGGGGTGGCGTTTGGTCTTTTTCTTGGAGCGATTATTTCAAGTTTGGTTTTTATGTTTACACAATCAATAAATGTTTGGTTTATTGTTCCAGGGATAAGTTTGCTTATTGGGATAGTCAGTGGAGCAGTATTGGATTCACTCTAAGAAAATTTTTTGTCTAACTTGTTATAAAAATTAATTCATGATAAAATAAATTTAAGATCTATGAGCAAGAAGAGTATATTCTTATAATGAAACAGAGACATGTGGCTTGGTGAAACACATGCATTGTAAGTATGGAAAGTCACTTGTGAGATAGACCCTGAAATTAAGTAAGGTGTCTCGTTACTGGCGTTAACAGTTTAAGGCTTCGTTATAGAGGCAAATAAAGGTGGTACCACGATAGCATCGTCCTTTGGGGATGGTGTTTTTTATTTGTTTTAATAAGTACTTTAGGAGGAATATTATGAACAAAGAATTAGATAAAAAGTATAATCATTTAGAAGTTGAAAAAGGAAAATATCAATCTTGGATTGAAAAAGGTTATTTTACCGCTGGAGATAAATCTAAAGATGCTTATTCTTTAGTTATCCCACCACCAAATGTAACTGGTAAATTACATTTAGGTCATGCATGGGATAATACATTACAAGATATTATTGCTCGTTATCAACGTCTTCAAGGTAAAGATGTTTTGTATTTACCGGGAATGGATCATGCTGGGATTGCGACACAAGCCCGTGTTGAGCAAAAAATGAGAAGCCAAGGCATTTCAAGGTATGACTTGGGCCGAGAGAAGTTTTTGGAGAAATCATGGGAATGGAAAGAAGAATATGCAGAGCATATTCGTGAACAGTGGTCTAAACTTGGTTTATCTTTGGATTATTCAAGAGAGCGTTTTACTCTTGATGAAGGATTAAATCAAGCAGTCAATAAAGTCTTTGTTGATCTTTATAATGATGGACTAATATTCCAAGGCTATCGTATTATCAATTGGGATGTTGAAGCTCAAACAGCACTATCTAATATTGAAGTTATCCATAAAGAGGTTGAAGGTAAGTTTTATACTTTTGAATATACAGTTGTGGATACTGGAGAAAAATTAGCTGTTTCAACAACTCGTCCTGAAACAATGTTTGCGGATGTTTGTTTAGTTGTCCATCCAGATGATGAACGTTATTCACATTTAGTTGGTAAAAAAGCAATTAACCCAGCTAATGGAG
>CAZRNT010000080.1:0-4620 GCA_964601525.1 uncultured Erysipelothrix sp. | reverse complement strand
ACGAGTGCGTTATGAGTCTTTTTATTAGGTGTTGCACTTAATATACTAATTTATCCATAAAAAAAAACAAGATTATCATCTTGTCTTCTTAAGCTTCATAAAATTCAAAAATAATTGCATCCTCTTTATAATAAGGATCTTCCTTGTGAATAGTCCATGAAACAATGCTACCTCCAAGCCAATGATAAATTTTTAAATTCAAAGACAAAGGAAATAAATGCTTATGAACAGCCATAAAATGAGGACGTGTTAGAAAATTAATCCAAAGAGAAGTCCAAATTCTTACCAAGATTGGTTTTTCATATTCTTTAGGCTCCATAATTAACTGACCACGAGTATAGTTTGGACGATGAATACGAAACCAAAATACAATTCTAGGATCAAAAGATTCCACAACAAAATCTCCATTATAACTATCTAACAACGCCACCGTTTTCTCAGCGAGTAAAACATAATTACCTTTAGGTTTTAATTCCACTATTAAAGGAACTTGTCCATCCACTAATTCTAAAACCTCATTAAATTTAGGAATTTTATGTCCATTAATTTGTAATTCATCAATTTCTTGACTGCTTAAGTCTTTTAATAAAACATCTTGTCCTAGTAATCTGTTTAAATCTTCATCATGAAAAACATAAACAACATTATCACTAGACAATTGAACATCAAGTTCAATTCCATAATTGTGATCAATCGAAGCAGAAAAAGCTTCTAAGCTATTTTCTAAAACACTTTGATCTTTTTTATAAAAACCACGGTGAGTATATAAACCCTTTACATTTTTAGTTTTAAAAGGAGGTTTTATGAGAAAAATATAAAGTAAAACAAATAATAATACATACTTCATTCTATATCTATTCCACCATCTCTAATTTCGAATCACCATGGTGCACATTCATCATGGTAAAGAAAGCTAGAACCAAAAAGAATGCAGCATATGGGAATAAGATTTTATAGCCAATCAAATCAAAAAGTAAACCAGATAAGATCGGTGTAATAATTTGTGCTGACATTGAAAATGTATAATATAATCCCGTATAACGTCCAATGTCATCTCCACTTGCCATTTCCAATACCATTGGCAAGGAATTAACATTAATAGCAGCCCAAGCAAAACCAGCCAATAAGAAATTCGCAAACATTAGTGGTGTGAAATTCTTATATAAACCAGCAGTTCCAAAAGCAAATGTTAAAACAATCACGCCAATTAATATCATTTTTTTTCTACCAAATTTTTCCGATAGTTTACCAATCGGAATAAAAGATAATATTGCTCCCACATTCGCAATTAATAAAACATTAGAAGCCTGTGATCCAGTAAAACCAATTTGAATCGTGGCATACCTAGAGAAGGCTGAAATAACGGCATTATATCCCATAAACCAAAGGGCAATGGATAAAAGTAAAAAGATCATTGATCGTTTAACATCTTTAGCCATTTCCTTATTATTAATTAGATTCCCATCTTCATCCTCATTCAAATCAATTCCTAATTCAATTGATTTTTCTTGCATTTCTTTTGACCATTGTTTTTCATTAACAGTAAATACCATTACCAACATCGCAATCAAAATAAAGCTTGCTACTGCAATAAACAATGAATGATATGAACCCATTTTATCTGGACTCAATAAACTAATCATGATTAATACAATCACACCACCTACAGCACCCATTAGGTTAATGATGGCATTTGCACCTGATCTTAATGGTTTAATTGTAATATCAGGCATTAAGGCTACTGCCGGTGTCCTATAAGAAGCTACCGAAAGTAAAACTAAAGCCAGACCGATTGCAAAGGCAAGAAAATTTCTAGCCTCTGAGGCATATGGAATAATAATCATTGAGATGATCGTTAAAATTGATCCAATAACAATAAAAGGCATTCTTTTTCCATATTTAGTATCTGTTTTATCAGATAAAGCACCAAAGAATGGTAATAAGAAAAGTGCCAAAACATTATCCAATGACATTACAACACCAGCTAAGGTATCAGAAATCATAAATTCATTTTTTAAAATTAACGGAATAACAAAATCATACAACTGCCAAAAACCAGATATCGTCATAAAAGCCAAACCAACTAAAAAAGTCCTTTTAGTATTTATCTTCATTGTAATCCTCCTTTAACTTACATGAATAATAACACAAAAAGACTTAATAAAGTCTAATTTAATTAAGTCTTAACAAATTAAAAATTGATAAAGCGAAATACTTAATAGGATAAACAAGAACCAGTACAATAATTGTGACAAGGTTGATAAGTGAATAAAAAAAGCAGATTGCCTATTAAGCGGGTAATTTTTATGAACATATATATTCGCAATAATTTCTGTATAAGAAACTAATACTAAATGAATTATTTGTACAATAATCAAAACAATAAGTGTATATTTTACAAAGTAAGCAAAAAACGGAATAAAAATAGATAAAGCTATAAACAACATCGTGAAAATTGACAGTAGATAAAAGAATCCTTTTGAGTAGAGAAAACCTTTAAATAATAATGTATCTTTATTTTTCTTAAAAAATTTAAGATGTCCGATCTCATGGGCAATGATAATTTTATCACTCTCATAATAAATTTCTTTATCATGAATTCCAATATAAAAATCATTTAAATCACAGGAATAATGCTTCTCAAAACGATAATCCACTGAATCATTTTCATCTAGATAAGTCAGTAAATCATCTCTTTCCACAATTCCTTTAGAGTTTTTAATATTATTTTCCAATTTTCTATTTACAAACTCTAAAATTAATAAAATCAACATGAGCACAATATATATTTTAGACATTCTCTACTCCTCAACTATAATTTTATTGTTTGATATGCAATCTCCATAATCGCGAAAGTAATATTTTCACTAATTAAATTTGGTAAAAAATCTGGACGAGTAAAATTTATGTTTTTATCACTAAAGAAATAATACCATGAATAAGCAGCAAGTAATTGCCCAAATTCAGTATTTAAATGATAGCCATCTAAAGATAATTTTAAGTCTTTAGTCCTTTCATCAATTCGTGCCTTACGAATAACATCTGCTGTATTAAGTATGGGTAGTTTATATTCCTTCTTAATATAGTCTGCAACTTCATCAATCATTTCATCCATTTGTGATTGAGAATGATTATAATTTACAAATTTGGGATGTTCCACAGTATTTTCATAGGACCATGTCTTATGAAAAACAATTTGCGAATCAGGCGCATTGTCTTTTAAATAACTTATTAAATCATTAAAATATGGTTCATAAGATTCCTTTACTCCACTTTCCCCACTTGATTGTTGAAGAGTAATAAAATCCCAACCTTCATCAATTGCGGATTTCAAATCTATTTTATACTGACAAACACCATCCAATTGATATTCATACACCTTTTCATCAGTCTTTAAATTGTCTGCATGTTCTTTTAATGAACATCCAGGAATATATAAATTCGCAACAAAAATATCATCACCATAAAATTCAAAAAGTGAATTTAGATAAGTTGTTGCATTTTGTGAAAAACTATTTCCTATTGCTAAAATTCTCATGATTTCCCTCTTTCAATCATTATACTTTAAAGCAAAAAAAATTAAAATATTCAGGCATTATTTCTTAAAATAATACCGAATAAATTAATTTTTTATCCTTATTTAAAAATCTACAATATCAGGGTCTGCTGCTTCTTTACCAATACCTTCTTTTTGATCAATTCTACTCATATCTTCAGCTGAAATTTCAAAATCAAAGACGTTTAAATTCTCATAAATACGTGATTTAGTCACTGATTTAGGCAATGGATTAAATCCTTTCTGTAAAGACCATCTGATGGCTAATTGTGCGACTGATTTATTATATTTATTTGCAATTTCTTTTAATTCTTCATCATTTAAAATTGTCCCTGTTCCTAATGGACTATAAGCCTGTGATAGTATATTGTGTTTCTTATTATACTCTACTATCTCTTTTTGTTGATCTGAAGGACTTAAATAAATTTGATTAACAACTGGTTTTATATTAGCACTTTCTAATAAAGCATCTAGATGATGGGGATGGAAATTGGAGACACCTATGGATTTAATGAGTCCTTCTTCAACAGCTTCTTCCATTGCACGCCATGCTTCAGCATTAGCTTCTTGCCAATGTTCTCTATACTCCTTAGGGTTAGGCCAATGAATTAAATAAAGATCTAGATAATCAACATCCAGTTTCGCAAGAGACTCTTTGATAGCACCTTTAGCTTTTTCATAGCTATGATTAGAATTCCATAATTTACTAGTCAAAAAGATATCTTCTCTTTTTAGATTACTATCTTTGATTGCCTTTCCCACACTTATCTCATTACCATAAATTGCCGCTGTATCGATATGACGATATCCAGCTTCAAGTGCATCCAATACAGATTGATAAGCAACATCTCCTTCTGGAGTTTGCCAAGTTCCAAATCCAATAGCTGGTATTTCATGTGAATTATTTAAAATATATTTCATTAAATCACCCTTTCTTTTCTATATTTATTATACCATAGCTAGTATTTTAAAAATTTTTATACTTTGGTTTACTTTTTGTTTTCGTTGTGTTATTATCATAATACAGTGATACAGGAGGAACTATGAAAAAAGCAATAGAAATT
>CAZRNT010000079.1:0-4633 GCA_964601525.1 uncultured Erysipelothrix sp. | reverse complement strand
CCTGTGATGGTAGGTCCTAGTAGTTCACATACCGCAGGAGCAGCAAGAATTGGAAAAATGGCTCGATCACTATTCCCCAAGGAACCAAAACAAATAAATGTTTATTTGTATGAATCGTTTGCGGAAACATATCGTGGTCATGGAACTGATGTTGCATTAGCAGGTGGTTTACTTGGGATGAACCCTGATGATGACAACTTACATGAATCTTTAATGATTGCAAGCGAAAAAGGCATTAAAGTTAATTTCATACCATTAGCAGATAAGGTATCACATCCAAACACTGCAAGAATTGTCATGAGAACAGATGACTTAAAAATGGAAGTCACAGGAATCTCTATTGGTGGTGGGAGTGCAGAAATAATTAATGTTGATGGTAAAGAAGTAAACATTGATGGAAAAATACCAACAATCTTAATTAAGCACATCGACAAACCAGGAATGATATCCAAAGTTGTGAATGTCTTAAGTGATTTAGAACTTAATGTCGCAACCATGAGAGTTGAACGAGAAGCTCGAGGTTGTGAAGCTTATATGGTTATTGAAATTGATGACCATGATGAAATTGGTAATGCAATTGAAACATTAAACTCAATGGACTGTGTTTTAAGTGTCGCTCACATTGATTTAAGGGAGGATGCTCATGTTTGATACAATTGAAGAACTCGTAAAAAAAGCAGAAGATAGAGGATCATTATCGGAATTAATTATTGAAGAAGAAATGAGAGACTCAGGACACAGTAGAGAATACATTTGGGAACAAATGAAATATCAACTCGATGTCATGAATAAAAGTATTGAAAGAGGTATTCAAGGAGTTAAGTCCAAAACAGGACTAACAGGTGGTGCAGCAAAGCAAATACATGATTATATTCAAAAAGGAAAAATGATCAGTGATCCCACCATCCTAACAGCAGTTCAAAATGCTGTAGGAACCAATGAGGTCAATGCCTCAATGGGCTTAATCTGTGCTACACCAACAGCAGGAAGTGCTGGCGTAGTACCAGGAGTCTTAAGTGCCTTAAGTCAAAAATATGAACTCAGTGAAGAAGAACAAATAAGATATCTCTTTGTAGCGGGTGGATTTGGACTTGTGGTAGCCAATAACGCATCCATTAGTGGTGCTATGGGAGGCTGCCAAGCAGAAATAGGAAGTGCCTCAGCTATGGCAAGCGCCGCAGCTGTTGATGCCTTAGGCGGTAGTCCTAAAATGGCCTCACATGCTTTTGCTATGACCATAAAGAACATGCTTGGACTTATTTGTGATCCAGTAGCCGGACTTGTTGAAGTACCCTGTGTAAAACGAAATGCACTTGGCGCATCACAAGCCATTATCTCAGCCGACATGGCACTAGCTGGAGTCGAAAGTATTATACCAGCAGATGATGTTGTTCATGCCATGCATAAAGTAGGTCAAGATATGCCTTCCAAGTACAAAGAAACAGCAGAAGGCGGACTAGCTGACACAATCAGTGGCAGAAAATTAGAAAAAGAAATTTTCGGATAAAACATGTGTTCATGACATAAATCACTACCTTTATATATAATTACAAAGAAAATTTATGCTTTGTAATATAATATTTTCGAAAGGTGGTACTAAATCATGAAAAAAGTACTCGTTTTAGGTGGTACCGGATTTTTAGGATATCACACAGTCGAAGAATTATTAAGAAGAGGCTATGAGGTCAAGTCATTATCACTACCTCCAATGCCAGCAATTAATTTATTTTCCAGTGACAAAGTTGAAAACATGCTCGCTGATGTGAATGCACTCAGTGATGAAGAAATATTAAAAATATTAGAAGATGTTGATGGATTAATTTATGCCATCGGAGCCGATGAAAGAGTGCTCCCCGATGCACCAGCCTTCTCATTTTTCTACGAAGCCAATGTCTTACCAACACAACGCTTAGCACGTCTATCAGCAAAAGCAGGACTTGAAAGCTTTGTTGTCTTTGGTTCATACTTCGCAGAATTTGCGGAAAAAATGCCCGATTTAGAATTAAAAAAACAAGGCTATCCAGCAACACGCTTACTCCAAGAACAAGTAGCCTTTGCTGAAGGTGAAGGTAAAATGCGAGTAACAAGCTTAAGACTTCCATATATTTTTGGTACCATGCCAGGCAGAATGCCACTTTGGAAAATGTTTAGTGAGCAAATGAAAGGCAAAGAAGTTTATCCTGTACTATCAGGAGGAACAGCCATGGTTACCGTAAAACAAGTTGCTCAAGCGGCTGTTGGAGCGCTTGAAAAAGGAAAACATCGCCATACATATGCAATATCAGGAATCAACATGAAACATAAAGAATTTATGGACATGATGGTTGAAGCACTTGGCCAAAAAGAAACAACACAAATTCCTATCTTACCATTGGATACCATGATGCCAAATTATGAAGCAATGGATCAAGAAGCTGAAAAACAAGGAAAAGAACATGGAATTCATATGGTCGTTAGTGCCCAATTAAATGATAGAGATCTCTTTATTTATCCACAAGAAACAATGGATGCCCTTGGTTATGAAGAAGATGATGTCTATGGTGAAATTGTGAAAACACTAAAAATTTGCGCAGAAGATTAATAAAGTAAACTTGAAATCAAATGATTTCAAGTTTTTTTAAGTCAATAATCAAGAAAAACTTTGATATAATGAATAAAAGTGAGGTTTTATTATGAAAGAATACATTATTAGTCTAGATCAAGGAACCACAAGCTCAAGAGCCATACTTTTCAACAGCAAACAAGAAATAGTAGGAATTGCGCAAACAGAACTTCAATCCTATTTCCCCGATAATGCATGGGTCGAACAAGATCCAATGGAAATATGGTCCAGTCAAAGCGGAGCTTTATCAGAAGTCATTGCGAAATCAGGAATCCATCCCAGTGAAATTGAAGCCATTGGTATTACCAACCAAAGAGAAACAACAGTCGTCTGGGACAAAGAAACAGGAAGACCAATCTATAATGCCATCGTCTGGCAATGTCGAAGAACAGCAGAATACTGTCATCAATTAGAAAAAGAAGGCTGGGCCGACTACATACAAGAAAACACAGGACTTGTTATAGATGCTTATTTCTCAGGCACCAAAATTAAATGGATTTTAGACAATGTCGAAGGAGCAAGAGAAAAAGCTGAAAAAGGCGAACTCATGTTTGGAACTGTTGACACATGGCTTTTATATAATTTAAGTGGCAAACAAGTACACAAAACGGATTACACCAACGCATCAAGAACGATGATCTATAATATTAAAAATTTAGAATGGGATCAAAAACTATTAGACAAACTTGACATCCCTATTGAAATCTTACCTGAAGTCTGTGATAGTTCAGCACACTTTGCTTACGCAAACATTCAAGGATATCAAATTCCTATATCAGCCATGGTCGGAGACCAACAAGCAGCACTGTTTGGCCAACAATGCTTCAATAAAGGTGATGTGAAAAATACCTATGGAACCGGTTGTTTTCTACTTATGAACACAAAAGATGAATTAGTTAAAAGTGAACATGGACTTTTATCTACCATAGCTATAGGACTCAATGGAAAAGTTGACTATGCCCTTGAAGGATCCGTCTTTATTGCCGGAGCCCTTATCTCCTGGCTAAAAAATGAAATGGGAATGCTAGATTCCATAGATGATGCTGAATACTTTGCCAGCAAAGTCGAAGATAATGGTGGTCTTTACTGTGTACCTGCTTTCACAGGATTAGGAGCACCCCATTGGGACATGGACGCAAGAGGACTATTTGTAGGACTGACTCGCTCAAGCAATAAAAACCATCTCATCAGAGCGGCACTAGAATCCATTGCTTATCAAAGCTATGATGTCATGAAAGCAATGCAAGATGATGCTCAATCATCCATCAACAAACTTAGAGTCGATGGTGGAGCAGCCCGCAACAATTTCCTCATGCAATTTCAAGCAGATATCTTAAACACAGAAGTTGAACGACCATCAAGCATTGAATCAACTTCTTTAGGTGCCTATTATCTAGCAGGACTACAAAGATCCTATTTCAAAGATCTTGATGAAATCATTCAAAACAATCAAAATAAAACAACATGGAATTCAAAAATGGAAGAAGAGGAAAGAAAAAAACTTCTTCAAAACTGGGATAAAGCAGTTCAAAGAAGTTTAAAATGGAATGATTAATCAAACAAATAAACAATAAGTTCAAGCGGATATTTTTTCAATTTGCTTTCAATCATATTTGAAATAAGATCCCAATCCCCACCAGCAAGACCACTGCCAATTTTAGGCATTTGGATTCTTGCTTTTTCTTTTGCAGCCAAAGCAAAAGATTGTTCTAAACACTGATCTAAAGCATCATAATCAATGGGCTCAGGATTACTTTGCGAAATAACACCTTTTTGCGCAATCATATTCACAATATTCAAATTTTCATGAATCGAAACATTTTGAATCATACCTAATTCAATCTCTTCACTCATATAAACCTTTTTAGCTAAGGGATAAAATTCAGCCAAAGCTTTCGCAAATCCCATCGACCAGATATGCTCATCATTACAAATATGAAGTATATAAGTTTTTACTTGATCATCAGTGATTCGTGCATCACCCTTTATATATTGAATCACAGTACTCCTTTCTCTTTACAAGGACCCTTG
>CAZRNT010000078.1:0-4661 GCA_964601525.1 uncultured Erysipelothrix sp. | reverse complement strand
ATTTTGCCACAACGATTGTCCTAACAATTGTTGGACTTCTATTCAAATTTATTGTTATCGCATATTATCTTATTGGCCTTGTCAAAGCCGGTCAAAATAAATACCTAAGTCTTCCAATTATCGGATCACTTGGTGAACAAGTAAGTAAAAGTATTAGACCATAAAAAAAAGGAAGTGATTCAATCACTTCCTTTTATTAGCTCACTAATTAGATAACTCTAACGTTTGCTGCTTGTTCGCCACGTGGACCTTCAACAACATCAAAGCTTACTTCTTGGCCTTCTTCTAATGTTTTATAGCCGTCAACTTCGATTGCTGAATAATGAACAAATACGTCTTGTCCACCTTCGATAGTAATAAATCCGTAACCCTTTTCAGCGTTAAAGAATTTAACTTTACCTGTACTCATTTGCTAGTACCTCCTATCAGAATAAGATGTACTCAAGCGTAATTTGCAAACTAATAAACCAGTTCATTAACACACATTGAGTCACTCAATACAATTTCCCCTAATATAGCGTTGAAAATCATACTACTTCTTATTACTACTGCATCATCTCATAATCTTTTATTAAAGTCAAACAAAACTAGTCTAGATGAGACTCATCATTAACTTTTTCAATGTTTTCATTTATATCTGACTTGATTTCTTCCTCAAGCTTTTCTTCAGCTTCTTGCGCTTCTAATTTTTCTTTTTCTTTACGAAGTTTATTTAATTCTTTAGTCTCACGATGATTCTTGATTTTCTTTCTTATAATAAAGGTTAATACTGTGATCAAAATTACAGCGATCACAATCATCATTACAAGCATTTCCCATGAACCAACCAAGACTATTGCTACATAATTCATAAACGCCGCAAATGCTCCTAATAATACAATTAGAATATAGAGCTTAATTGGAGCAAGCCCAATAATCTCAGATACTAAGTTAAATTTAGATTCCATAAAGATAAACATAAATAAAAACAATAAAGTAATAAAAACTATAATCCAGTTTAATTGAAAAAATGGCATAGTGTCACCTCTCTTATTACTTTTAATATACCATAAGCTTGTATGCAAAGCGATTGTTTTATGAGATAATACGAGAAAAGGATGATTATAAAATGAAAAAAATTACAGTAAACAAAAACGACACACTATTAAATTATTTATTCGAACAAAACTTACCTTATAGTAAATCAAAATTAAAATCACTATTGAAGCATCGTTGTATTTCAGTGAACGGTAAAACAAGTTCACAATTCAACCTACCTGTGAAAAAAGGACAGGTCATTGAAATTGTACCCTTCAATCATCAATTAGATTTACCTTTTGAAATTATTTATGAAGATGAGCAAATCATCGTCATCAATAAACCAGCTGGTTTGTTATCGATTGCTACAGATGATGATGAAATCGAAACTGCTTACCGCTATGTTGGACAATATTTAAAAGAAAAAAATTCAAAAAATAAAGTTTTTGTTGTACATAGACTTGATCGTGATACTTCTGGAGTTATGCTTTTTGCTAAAGATTTTAAAACAAAAGAGCAATATCAAGAAAACTGGGATCTTTGGGTAAGAAAAAGAAAGTACTCAGTTGTTGTTGAAGGACAAGTGCACCCTGCAAAAGGTAGCATTACAACACCACTAAAAGAATTTGATGACACATTTGTAAGACCTCATAAAGATGGAAAAGAAGCCATTACCAATTATGAACTAGTTAGTGACAATCACGAACTTAGTTTAATTGATGTTTACTTGCAAACAGGAAGAAAAAATCAAATTAGAGCTCACTTCGCTTCAATTGGTCATCCAGTAGTGGGTGATAAAAAATATGGAGCAAAAACAAATCCCATTAGACGATTAGGATTACACTCCGAGGAGTTAATTATTAACAATAAGCGTTTTATAGCAACAACACCTCGATCATTCTTAAAACTTATTCAATAGAAAGGTTGATACTGTGGACTATCTTGAAGAAGAAAAACTTTTAGACGCCTGTATTCTCGCAGGAAAAATCCTTATGGAAAATGGTGCTGAGATGCATCGCGTTGAAGATACGATGAATCGTATTCTTGATACAAAACATGGCGAAGGAGAAGCGGTAAGCTTTGTTATTCCAACTGGAATATTCGTTACAACTCGTTTTGGTAAAAACACCAAAATGAAAAGGATTGTTAAAAGAAGAAATAATTTAGAACAGATTACTAATGTTAATTCACTCTCTCGTCAATTTAGTGCCCAGCTAATCGACACCGATACTTTATATGAGAAGATCATGGAACTCGATAAAGATCATGAAGTTTACTCAACAAAACTACAAGTCTTCGCAGCCGGAATTATGAGTGGATTTATGATGCTTATTTTCCAAGGTAATATAAAAGATTTCGTGATTACAAGTTTTATCGGTGCCATTGGTTATGCAATCTATCTCATTAGCAGCAACAACATTAAAGCTCGATTTATTCAAGAATTCCTCGCAACATTTATTATGGGCATCATTGCAGGATTTTTAAATAAGCAAGGATTAATTGTACAATTTGATACAGTAATGATTGGAAGCATTATCATTTTAGTTCCTGGAATACCGATTATGAATTCAATCCGCGATTTCTTAGTTGGCAACACGATTTCTGGTACAGTATTTATGCTTGAAGCTTTCCTCATTGCAGGAATGATTGGAGCAGGTGCGCTTGCTTCTCTTTATTTCTTTTAGAAAGGTAGGATCAAGATGGACATTATCATACAAAGTCTAAGCAGTTTCTTTTCTGCAGTAGCATTTGGAATCACTATCAAGGTTCCTAAATCCGCTTTAATCTATTGCGGAATTACTGGAATGATTGGTTGGATGAGCAATTGGTTATTAATCCCCTTAATCCCAAATTCAATTGGAGCAATCTTTATTGCCTCTGTCTTAGTTGCAATTATTTCTATAATATTTGCGAGAATGAATAAAATGCCAGCAACAGTATTCAATATACCTGGTGTCTTTCCATTAGTTCCTGGAATCATGGCATTTCAAACAATGAATAGTTTTATGAATCGTGAATTTATCGAAGGAATGGAACATATGACCAAAACATTCGCAATTTCCATTACTATCGCTTTAGCAATTGTTTCTACCGAAATAATTTATCGCTTTGTAATGCGACTCAAATATGAAAATCAAAAATAAGCCTAGGCTTATTTTTTTCTTGGACATATTCATTGAAACTTAGTTTAATTGGACTATAATTATAGTGAAAGGAGCATTGAATGGATAAATATATCGTAGAACTCGAAGAACTACTAAATTTAAAAAGCCCTACTGGACATACTCAAGCAGGTATTAAACATGTAGAAGATCGATTCAAAGAACTCGGACTCTTTACATACCGAACAAATAAAGGTGCCCTTGTCGCTAAATTGGAAGGTATTGAGCAAAACCGCGAAGTTACACTGGCTGCTCATATCGATACATTGGGTGCAATGGTAAAAGATATTACATCTGATGGAAAAATCAGACTAAGTCAAATTGGTGGTTATGCATGGAGTACTATCGAAGGTGAATATGTTGAAATTGAAACTATTGATGGTAAATTTTATGATGGAACCATCCTAATTGATCAAGCATCCAGTCATGTACATGGTGCTGAAACTTCAACTGTTCTAAGGAATGAAAAAAACCTTTACGTTAGACTTGATGAAAAAGTCTTAAGCAAAGAAGATGTTCTTAAACTTGGAATCCGTGTTGGTGATTATGTTCACCTTGACCCTAGAGTTAAAGTCATGGATAGTGGTTTCATTAAATCAAGACACCTCGATAATAAAGCAGGTGTTATTGCTTTAATAGCAATCGCAGAACATTTAGTTGAACAAAAGATCAAACCAAACTTCACAACAAACTTTTTCATATCTAATTACGAAGAAGTTGGTCACGGTGCTGCAGCTGCAATTCCAGAAAAAACCAGTGCATTTATCGCTGTAGATATGGCCGCATTAGGCGAAGGACAAAGTTCCGATGAATTTTCAGTCACTATTTGTGCAAAAGACAGCTCAGGTCCTTATGATTATGACTTAAAACAAAGACTTGTTAAATTAGCTGAAAACGACAATATTAACTATAAAGTTGATATCTACCCTTATTACGGTTCTGATGGATCCGCTGCACTTAAAGCAGGAAATGATATTAGAGTTGCATTAATTGGACCTGGTGTCCATGCATCTCATAGTTTCGAAAGAACACATATTGAGTCAATCGAAAACACAATTAAATTAGGTATTGCTTATTTAACTGAATAAGTGTTTAATGAAGAAGAGATAGAGAAGGAGAATATATATTATGGCTTATGATGTAAGACAAATGTTAAAAGACTTTACAAGTGGATTAACAATTATGGGAAGAACACATGGTGAAGAAGTAAATGCATTCTTCAACTTGCTAGGAAAAAACTATGCTCCTGGCGCATTAGATGTTAAAACAAAAGAATTAATCAGCGTTGGTATCGCTGTATTTAGCCGCTGTGAATACTGCATTGTTTACCACGTATACAAAGCATTAGAAGCAGGCGCAAACCGCGATGAAATTATTGAATCAGCAATGGTAGCAGTTGCATTCGGCGGAGGCCCAAGCATGGCATACACAGTTACATTACTACACGAATCAGTTCAAGAATTCGAAAAAGATTTCCAATAA
>CAZRNT010000077.1:0-4683 GCA_964601525.1 uncultured Erysipelothrix sp. | reverse complement strand
TCTTCTGCATATGATTTTAAGTATTGAAGAATCATTGCTGAAACTTCTTCTGGGGAGAAGTCTTTTCCTTCTAAAGTTACTTTTTCATTTGTACCAATTAAACGTTTTACAGATGATGCTGTATTTTTGTTTGTAATTACTTGTCGTTTCGCAGCATCCCCAACGATTCTTTCACCATCTTTAAATGCAACGACTGATGGTGTTGTACGATGTCCTTCTGGATTCGTAATAACACGTGATTCTTTACCTTCCATAACTGCTACTGCAGAGTTTGTTGTTCCTAAGTCAATACCAATAATTTTACTCATAATATATTTTCCTCCTATTCACTGACTTTAACTAAACTAGGTCGTAAAATACGATCCTTAATCATATAGCCTTTTTGTAATTCTTCTACTACGATATTCGGTTCTACACCTTCTACCTTTTCAATTAACATCGCTTGATGTTGATTTGGATCAAATTCACAATTTAAAGCTTCAATCGCCACTACTCCTTCACTCTCAAGTGAAGTTTTAAGCTGCTCATAAATCATGCTAACGCCTTCGTGAAGAGCCTTATCAACACTTTCAGTATTTAATGCTCTTTCAAAGTTATCAAGCGCTGGTAAAATATCTAATGCGAAATTTTGAATTTTATATTTTTGCGATAAATCATAATCTCTTTGTAATCGTTTTTTGAAATTATCAGCTTCAGCACGAATCCTTAAGGATTCTTCCTTAGCATCTTTCAACTCTTTTTCAAGAATTTCAATTTCTTTTTTCAAAATTTCTTCTTCACTAACTTCTTCTTTAACTTCTTCTGATTCAGGATTAAGTTCTTCTTTTTCTAAATCAAGATCATCCTGTTTCTCGATTTGATCTTTTTTCTTTTTGCTCATCGTCATCATCCTTTCCATAGACTTCTTCAATCATCTCGCTAACATAGTCCATCATGGACAAGACTGCACTATATTCCATTCGACTTGGACCCACAACCATCAGCTTATGTTCCTCATTGTCTTCACCTTGGAAAGAATTAGTGATTACAGCCATATCATCAACCCATGTTAATTCACTACCTGAACTTCTTCTTAATGTAATTTGTTCATGATTTGAAGATAATTTTCTCCAAATATGAGAGTCCTCTAACATGGTCATCAATTGTCTTAATTTACCTACATCGGAAAATTCCGGTTGCAGTAGCATATTCTTACGTCCACTCATGTAAATTTCATCTTGAGCAAATTTTAGAAAAGCTCCTACAAACGCCTCAAACAATTCTTCATAATGGTTTAACCTTTGCGAGAGTATTGGTTTTAAACCCTCCATACGAAGAACCACTTCTGAAAGTGGTGTTCCTTTAAGGCGATCATTTAAGATATTGGTACATGACTCTAAGTCATCTACCGAAATCTCATCATCAAACTTAAATACCCGATGTTCCACATGACCTGAATCTGTAACAAACACAGCCATTGCCGATAATTCATTAAGGGGAATAAGTTGAATACTCTTTAACTTTTCCTCATTAGAACTAGGTCCTAAAACAACCGAAGTAAGATTTGTCATCTGTGATAAAATATCACAACTTTGACGAATCGCTTCATCAATGCTTAATCGACGATCTGAAAAGATTTGCGATAGAGCCATTTCAATTGCTTTATTCTCGACATTTTCCATTAAATGCTCGACATAAAATCGATAGCCTTCAGTTGAAGGAACCCTTCCACTGGATGTATGTGTTTTCTCAAGCAATCCCATTTTCTCTAAATCAGACATTTCATTACGAATCGTCGCTGACGAATAGGGTAAATTGTATTTATCAATTAATGTCTTGGAACCAACCGGTTCAGCAGTATTGACAAATTCATTTACAATCGCTTTAAACACTTCTATTTTTCTATCTGTTAACAAAGCTCTACCTCCTTGTCTATTAGCACCTATTGTTATTTTAACGCATTGTTTTAGCACTGTCAAGTTTAGAGTGCTAAAACATTAAAAAAAGGCTTTTCAGCCCTTTATGTAGTAATGAATTAATGTATTTCCATATTTCTTTAATTGGTATTTATGCAATGTTGATAAATTATCAGCTAAGTTTACATTCTTATCTGTTTCTACAATACAATACCCTTTTTCCCGCAAAATTTCAAGCTTATCGATTTTCACAAGCAATTGCTCAATCTCATCGTAATTATAAGGTGGGTCCATAAAAATAAGATCGAATTTTTCATGATTAGTTTTTAAATAACGTTTAGCATCCATATTCAATACTTTAGTCGAATCTTCTAAATTCAAATCCTTAATATTCTCTTTAATGATTCCAAAGGCCTTACGATCTTTTTCAACCAACACCGCAAAATCAAAACCACGACTTATTGCTTCAAAACTCATCGCCCCGGTTCCCGAAAATAAATCTAAGAAAGAACCTTCGGTAAAAGAAGAACCTAAATGATCAAATATAGCCGATCTGATTTTTTCACTTGTTGGTCTACTTTGATTTGTCTTTAAGCTTTTAATTTTTCTAGAGCCAAGCGAACCAGCTACGATTCTCATATTCTATTCGCCCTTCTTTGACTCATCCGATGCCTTGAAATTACATTTTGAGAAAGTCCTATAGCCATCATAATTGCCATTCGACTTGAACCACCTGCAGAAATAAATAAAAGAGGAACACCTGTTAAAGGAATAAAAGCAGTAATACCACCAATATTAAAGACAAAGTGAATCATAATATAAGATAGAGTTCCAATTAAAATCATTTTATCTTTTTCTGATTTAACTAAGAAGGCATATTTAATTAATTGATAAATCATAATTCCATATAATATAAGAATAATTAAAAATCCAATCATTCCTAACTCTTCAATCACAACAGCTAAGATAGCATCATTTTCCGATTCAGGTAAATAGGAATATTTAATAAAGCCTTTACCATAGCCAACCCCAAACATACCACCTTTAACTAAAGCAACAATACCATTAAATATTTGATAATATCCATTATCATAACGATTAGTAAAAGGATTAGAACTGATTTTAAAACGATTAATCATATATGAAGGTATTGAAAGTTTTTCTATCATGGCTACCCCTTTAGGAGTTGTCACTAAGAACATCATAATTAAACCTACAAATAAAAAGCCAAATAAGATTTTTTGCATTTTACTTAAAGCAGAATTTGAAGGCACTAAAGTAACAATGTAAGCAATCCCTGCAATAACTACCGCTGATCCTAAATCTGATTGTGGAATCGTAACAAAGAGAACAATAAAAAGTGTAATAATCAATGGATGTTTCATAAGTGGCCAAGGTTTTTTTATTTTTTGACCAATTCTTTGTTTATCTCCTATTGCATTAGCCATCAATAAAATAATAAAAACTTTCGCAAATTCACTGGGTTGAATAGTAATAGGCCCCAATCGAATCCAAGCCCTAGCTCCTCTTACAGAACCAAATAACATTGTTGATGCAAGCATTACAATCATAATAAATAGAAAATGAAAGTATTTTTCTTGAAACAATTTAAAACTAAAATGTCGTGCAACTTGAACCATGATATAGTAAGATGCAACAATAAATCCTATTTCTTTAATAACGACCTTGCTTAAAGAAGCACTGTCTGCAGTGCTTGTCATATTTGCGGACAAGATCATAAAAAAACCAAATATATTTATGAATATAACCGCCGCGTGCATGGTCTTGCTATAGCCTGATGGCATTTTTAAATTTAAATATTTACGTATCATACCAATACTTTAACACATTTTTATAAAAAATTAGTCAAAGACTTTCAAAATTATGCATTTTGCGTTATTATACTAGTAACAGACACAATATTATAATAAGAATTGAGGATTAGAATGAAAAAAATAAATATGGACACCATTGTCCTAGACCCAAACCCTATTTTGCGTCAACAATGCGAAGAGGTTGTTTTTCCAATGGAAAAGCAAGATAAAGAAATACTACAAAATATGCTGCAATATGTTCGCGATTCCCGCGATGAGGAACTTGCAGAAAAATATAAACTCCAACCAGCTGTCGGCATTGCTGCACCACAAATTGGTGTACTCAAACAAATGACAGCTGTTGTCTTGGATGTAGAAGATAAAAATGGTGATTATCATACTATTGAATATGCACTTGTAAACCCAAAAATTGTGTCACATTCATTAAAGAAAGCAGCCTTAGCTACAGGTGAAGGTTGTCTTTCTGTGCGTGAAGAACATCAAGGGCTTGTCCCTAGAGCTAAAAGAATTCGTGTGAAAGCTTTTGATTTAATTCAAAATAAAGAAGTCGATATTAAAGCACGCGGTCATTTAGCCATTGTATTACAACATGAAATTGATCATCTCCAAGGCGTACTTTTCTATGATCACATCAATAAAGAAAACCCTTGGCATGCAGATGACATAGAAATATTAGAGTAGGAGTACTTATGAAAAAAGAAGAAAATAAATTACGTAAAGGTGATACTTTAGTCTATGCCCTGGGTGGCTTAGGTGAAGTTGGAAAAAATATGTATTGCATTGAACATGAAGAAGAAATTTTAATTATTGATACTGGTGTCATGTTCCCAGAAGATGATCTTTTAGGGGTAGATTATGTGATCCCTGATTTTGATCATTTATTAAAAAATAGTAAAAAGCGGAAAACACTGGTTATTACCCACGGGCACGAAGACCATATTGGCGGGATTCCC
>CAZRNT010000076.1:0-4770 GCA_964601525.1 uncultured Erysipelothrix sp. | reverse complement strand
GAAGATGTCTATGTTGCATCAGGTCGAAGAGATATTATTGGAACCAGTATGTTCCAATTAAAAGACCGCTATCAAAAGCCTTTTGTTTTAGGACCTACACACGAAGAACTATTTGCTCAAGCAGCAAAAATGATGGTTCAATCGTATAAAGATATGCCAGTCAGTCTTTTTCAATTCCAAACAAAATTTAGAGATGAAGCAAGACCACGCTTTGGATTAATTCGTGTTCGTGAATTCGTTATGAAAGATGCTTATACTTTCGATATTAACGAAGAGAAAGCCGATGAATCCTACGATGCAATGTTTAAAGCTTATAAGAAAATCTTTGATCGTATTGGTTTAGATTATCGAATTGTACGAGCAGATACAGGAATTATGGGTGGACTTCTTTCCGAGGAATTCCAAGCTGTATCACCAATTGGTGAAGATATTCTAGTATTAAGCGATGACAATACTTATGCAAGTAACTTAGAAATTGCTGAAAACGCTAATAGAATCATCAGTAATGAGGAATTCTTAGAGTACGAAAAAGTTCACACTCCAAATGCTAAAACAATTGAAGAAGTATCTTCATATTTAAAACAAGATGTTCAAAAATTTGTAAAAACACTTATATACCGTGTTGATGATCAATATGTTGCAACATGTGTATTAGGCGATCGTGATGTTAATGAAACTAAACTAGCTAAATTATACAAAGCAAATGAAGTAGAACTTGCAGACTTTGCTCACGTTGAAGAAATCACAGGAGCAAATGTTGGTTTTGCAGGTCCAATTGGATTAGACATTGACGTAGTTGTCGATAAACACATTGAAGGCTTACGAAACTTCATTGTTGGTGCGAACGAAAACGACTACCACTTCATTAATGTTAATCACCATGATTTTGAAGCAAAACATATCTGTGATATATCCAATGTGCAAGAAGGCGATCCTAACCCTGAAGGTGACGGCAAACTTAAATTTGCGAAAGGAATTGAAGTTGGTAATACCTTTAAATTAGGAACATCCTATTCTAAAGCAATGAACCTTGACTACTTAGACCAAAACAATCATCTACAAGATGTATTTATGGGTTCCTATGGTATTGGACTTGGTAGAACCATTGCTGCCGTTGTTGAACAAAACCACGATGATAACGGTATTGTTTGGCCAATGATCTTAGCTCCTTATCACGTAGCAATCGTGCTCATTAATTCAAAAAATGAAAGTCATAAAGAATTTGCAGATGACTTATACAAGGAATTGATTGAAAATGGAGTCGAAGTTATCCTAGATGATCGTAAGGAAAGACCTGGTGTCAAATTCAATGACATGGACCTGATTGGTGTTCCTTTACGAATTACAGTTGGACGTGATGTTGAAACAAATGAAGTTGAGTTCAAAGAACGTGCAAAAGATGATGTACAAAAAATACATCGTGATGAAATTGTGAATCATATCTTAAGTTATATAAAATAAAAAAGCTTATGGATTTTAAATCCATAAGCTTTTATTTTGTTTATTTTATCGAGATCTGAAGAATTCAGGGATATCATTTAATTCTGAATTATTCTCTTCTTTAACAACTTTAGGTTTTGCAATTGGTTTTGGACGTGCTGAAGTTGATTCAATAATTTCTTGATCTTCCACATCGAATCCCGTAGCAATAACTGTAACGATAATTGAATCTCCAATTTGCTCATTAATGGCAACACCAAAGATAATATCAATGTCATTACCTGCAGCTTCACGAATATACTCTACCGCTTCACTTGCATCTTGAATGGAAATTGAATCTCCACCAGTTACGTTAACAATCGCATTTCTTGCACCATCAATTTGAGCTTCAAGCAATGGTGATGTGATAGCCTTTTGAGCTGCCTCCACTGATTTATTCTCACCTTGTGACATACCAATACCAATTAATGCACTTCCTTGTCCTTGCATGACTGAACGAACATCAGCAAAGTCCAAGTTAATCATTGCTGGAACAGCAATAAGATCAGTAATTGTTTGTACACCTTGTCTTAAGACATTATCTGCTTCTTTAAATGCTTCTTGGAATGGAATTCTTCCAATAACCTCTAAGAGTTGATTATTACTTACTATAATTAATGAATCAACATAGGCTTTTAATTCCTCAAGACCAGCAGCTGCTTGATCAGTACGACGACGCCCTTCAAATGTAAATGGCTTTGTAACTATCCCAACAACTAAGGCTCCTTCTTCTTGAGCAATCTTAGCAACAAGTGGTGATGCTCCTGTTCCTGTTCCACCACCTAAACCAGCGGTGACAAAGACCATGTCAGCATCTTTCATAGCTTCTCGAATTTCATTTTCACTTTCAACTGCAGCTTTGCGGCCCATCTCAGGATTAGCACCTGCTCCTAAACCTTTAGTAACTTCTCTACCTAACTCAATTTTATTTACTACAGGTGATACATTTAATACTTGAAGGTCGGTATTTGCGACATAAAAGTCAACACCCTTCATTCCTTCATCAACCATGCGGTTTACTGCGTTACAACCAGCACCACCAACACCTATAACTTTAATTCTAGCAACTTGCTGTAAATGTGTATCCATTTTCTACCGTCCTCCAATATTATGATTTTTCAAAGAAAATCTTTTTTAACTTTTGAGTCATCGACTCATTCTCATCCATACGTTCATCTTCCAAAATATAATTTTCAAATTCCAAGCGATTTGCACTGACATCACTTTCATATCTAAAAACTTCATAGTCTTTATAATAATAGAAAGCACCAGCTAATGCAGAAAAACTCGGATCTTTAATACCAAATGTCATCGCTGAGTATTTCTCTACTTCAGTCTCACTGACATTCTCAATGTGCTCAGGCATCCCTTCAATCACACTAGATTCACCCGTTATAAGAATATGAGGCTTACCAAGTGAAAAGATAGGTTCAGATCGAGCAACTAGAGATTCTAAATAAACTTTCAATTCATCATTCACAACATCGTGAATATCTTTAGAGCTGATTGTATGAGTTTGCCCTTTTTCCGACCAAATAAAAATTGGATCGTCTTTAGGCCTTTCCTCTAATAAATTAACATTGTAATATAATAAGGTACTCACAACATCACTAGGCACTCCTAATTCAGTCTGTAAATGATTCATAAAGTAATTAAATCCCTGATCATCATAATCAGTTGATAGTAGTTTTCCTTTATAATACAAAGTCATCTTTGATAAAGATCGTGACATTGTATAAGCAATAATTGGCTTATCAATTGAGCTTTCAAATAAAGCTGCTTCTTTAGCTAAACCAATGTCATCAAGTACTATATCAATAATCTTTAAGCCCGCTGCTTCAACCGCTGATAAATACGGGAATATAACACTTTGACGACTATAATAACAATCCGCTTCAATCGTTAAATGAGAACAACGCTCATCTAACGGTAATTTTCTTGTGGAACTCCCATTAATGAAATATTTACTCATCATAACATTCGTTAATACATAATCATCCATCGCTTCACTATTTAATAGTTCACGATAAGCACGCTTAATATCCATATTAGATACCTTGCCAGTTATGGGTATTTGCATTTGCTTAGTAGAATGTTTAACATGAATTCCTGGCACAAGCAAAAGCACCTTTTCAATGACCACTCCCAGATTCCTAGAAGCATTTTCTATTGCCTTCAAAACCGCTTCAACCACAATGCTTTCACTTACGATTGAATACGAAGATATACCCTTATGTGGAACACGTTCAACTTTTAAAATATTTAATCTTCCATTATAAAACTGACCAACAAGTAAGCGCACTTCATGATCCGCAATTTCTAACGCTGCTAATATTTCTTTTTCCATTTGCGAACCTCCTTGTGCTTATTATCATAATATCATAATAGCCGCCATTATTAAAGTCTTATATTAAGTCCTTAGCTTTTTAAATCACCAAATAAAATACTAAAAAAATAGAATAAAGTCTTGCGTAAATAAATTCTATGTGGTATAGTTTTAAAGCGTTGAGAATATATCAAAGGAAAGGGGGTTACGGCGATGTCTAGAGGCAACAATGTATCCAATAAAAAACCTATGTCAGGAAACAAGCGCTCACATTCATTACGTGCAACACGTCGTAAGTGGAATGTCAACCTTCAAAAAGCTACCATAATGGTGGATGGAAAGCCAACTCGAGTCCGTATTTCCGCCCGCGAATTGAAAGCTTTAAAGGCTAAAGAAGCTCGATAAGAAAAAATAACGGTGAATTACCGTTTTTTTTATGCATCATTGGACTGAATCATTAAAAACGAACCATAGTGCACTTCAAGTTTTGCTTCATCAAACAAAATCTCATTTGAAGACAAATAAGTATCGTTAACATCTACTTCTCTTTGAATTAAAGGATAACGAACATCTTCAATACTAATCATCGAATTTTCTAAAACAATAAAAGATAGGTATTTATACCCGTCTTTTTTTATTGTGTATTGTCCTGATTCTACTTTTTGTATACGATTTAATTCATCGAAAAGAATAATTCTAGAATCCCTTTTCGCAAATTCAAGATTAAGATATTCATGATCCCTTCTACCACCTAATGAACCAAAAACATAAATCTCATCATAATCTGCACAAAGACGCAAGCAATACTCAAAGTCTGTATAATCCTTTTCTTTGTTCAATTTATAGATTGGTATAGCCAAAGAAAAAACAGCTTGTTTTTGCTCTATGTTTATAGAGTCAAAATCTCCGCAAGCTGCTTTCATTTTAATATTATTAGCCAAACAAAACCAAGCTCCAGAATCCAC
>CAZRNT010000075.1:0-5023 GCA_964601525.1 uncultured Erysipelothrix sp. | reverse complement strand
GAGAAAGGCTTAATTAAACTCGTCGGGAATGAATTAGAAATTAATAGACATGATCATATGATCTGTCGTGAAAACTACTCACTTCAAGATTATATTAATCACGACATAGGAATTAGTAATCCACTTCATCTAGCCTATATTCAAGCCATGAAACATTTTTATGAAAACTATGAAAATTATGAATTTAGTGATACAAATATCATTAAGACCCAGATATTAATCACGGATATTCATTCATCAATAAGCAAAGGAGGGCATCATGAATAATTTAGTCCAATGGATTCAAACAGAAGGCGATAAACATATCAAAAACATGTCTTTGCTTAGTGACGAAATTTGGGAATTGAAAGAAGTTAAATTCGAAACAAAAGAGTCAGCTAAACAGATGGCCAAGATATTACAAGAACACGGTTTTTCAATTGAATTTGGTGTTGCTGACTTGGAAAATGCGTTTGTCGCCAGTTATGGAACAACAGGTCCCGCTGTAGGATTCCTCGCTGAATATGATGCACTGGAAGGGGTGGGTCATGCATGCGGACACAACCTGTTAGGTACTGGATCTGCACTTGCCGGTATTATCGCCAAAGAATATCAAGAAGAGTTTGATGGTTCTTTTCAAGTTAAGGTTTACGGTTGTCCTGCTGAAGAAAGTGGATATGGAAAGTCAATTATGGCAAGGGCTGGAATTTTTGATGATGTCGATTTGGTATTGACTTGGCATCCTAATAATTTCACTCAAATTTGGGCAGATGAAACATTGGCTGTACGACAAGCAGAATTTGAATTTAAGGGTATTGCTAGCCACGCTGCTGGTGCACCAGAAGTCGGAAGATCAGCGTTGGATGCATGTGAGTTAATGAATGTCGGTGTAAATTATCTACGAGAACACGTACCATCAAGTGTACGCATGCATTATGCATATTTAGATGCAGGAGGAACCTCCGCAAATGTTGTCCAAGATCATGCTAAACTTTATTATTTTGTTAGAGATGAAACATTGGATGGTGTGAACGATGTATTAAAACGTGTCGAAAAAGTGGCAGAAGGAGCAGCACTGATGACTGAAACAAACTTAAGCATCGCTTATGATGGTCAATGTCAAAGTTATAATGCGAATGTTGTGTTATCGAATATACTTCATGAATCACTTAAAACATTAGGACCAATCGATTTTAAAGCCAAAGCATCTGAGTATGATTCACGAATATTAGAGCCAGTTTACCATCAAAAAGGGATGGTTTCAACAGATGTAGGTGATGTGAGTTGGGTTGCTCCAACAGCGCAAGCATTTATTGCGTGTGAACCAATTCTGTATCCAATGCATTCAATACAATGGGCCAAAAATGGAAAGACAGATATTGCTCATAAAGGGATAAAAAAAGCAGGAGAGGTATTAGCTCTCACTGCGATTAAGGTCATAACAAATGAAGAATTATTAAATCAGGTTCAACAATCATTTCTACAATCTAAAGCGGGATAGGTTCTTGTTGGCCATTTGATGCGATAAAAACCGAACGCTGAGTTGGCGTTGTATAGCTCTCATGAGCTACCTTAATTCCTTCTTGCTTATACTGATGGATTTTCGAAGGTGGGAACCCAAATTGTGCCTTAAAACACTTTGTAAAGTATGCAGTTGAATTAAAACCACATGATTCTCCGCACTCAGCAACACTGATATCAGACTCAGCCAAGAGTTGATGAGCATGATTACAGCGAACTTGAATAATGTAATTATTAACGGTAATACCTGTAATTTCTTTAAATATGCGACAGAAATAATATTTGCTAATTCCAACTTCTTGACTGATTTCATCAAGGCTTAAATCACGTTGAAAATTGTGATGAATGTATTCAATTGATTGTTTAATCACCGACATCAGGTTTGATTTTGAACGACTCGGTTCTCTTTTTTCAATCAATTGATTACGGTAAAGAAGAATTAGCATGGTATTACATAACGCCCGAACTGCTTTTTGGTAATGTGGCTTAGATTGATGACATTCATTGGCAATAATTTGAAAAATATTACGCATTTCAGGGTCACGAGTTAAATTATGGAACCGACAATTTATTGTATCGAAATTCAATGATCGACAAAAATTGGAGTCCATAATCAAACAAAAGTAAACAACCTCGTCACTGTAACTTTCTATGCTGTGAATTGAGTTTGAATCGATAATAACAATCTCACCACGGTTGGCAATCACTTTTTCATCATCGATGGAGACTAAAGCCTTCCCAGAGACAATATATAAAAGCTCAATATTAGCATGCCAATGAGGCAAAATCTCAGATTGATGTTTACTTAATGAATTAAAATGGAAAATAATTGGATAACTAGGATTATCAAAGTAATGTAATTCATAATGTAACTGTTTCATAGATACCCCCTGTGTGTTCTCTTATCTATTTTAGTATAGAAGTCTTCACACAAAAGGTCAAGTAAACGCTTACAACTAAGGAGGAATAAAATGAAAAAAGAATTAACAATTTGTATTGCAGGAGCAGGAAGTACCTACACACCAGGAATAATTCAAAGTATCTTAAGCAGATATGAACAATTCCCAGTGAGTGAGATCAGATTATATGATGTATCACATGAGAGAAATCATCGTACTTACGTGATTGTTGAGTATTTAACCAAAAGGCTAAACCAAGATATTAAATTGGTAGAAACAACAGATCCACAAAAAGCATTTACCGGTGTTGATTATATATTCTCACAAATTCGTGCAGGTGGATTGAAAATGCGTGAACTTGATGAGAAAATACCTTTAAAATATGGACTGGTTGGACAAGAAACATGTGGTGTCGGTGGCTTTGCTTATGGTATGCGCTCTATGGTCCAATTCTTGGATTTAGTTGAAGAATGTGTAAAATATGCTCCAAAAGCTTGGATTTTAAATTATACGAATCCAGAGACGATTATTTCAGAAGCTGTTCGTCGTAAGTTTCCAGATGCAAAGATCATTAATGCTTGTGATATGGCGATTAGCATCAGTAAAACCATTGCTGAAATTTATGATTACAATCATGATGCTTGGGTACCAACCTATTATGGTTTGAATCATTTTGGATGGTTCACTGAGATATATGACAAAGAACTTGATAAAGATGTTCTAGGCGATATAATCGAACGTGCTCAAAAAGATGGTGTATGGCTTAATGAAGGTGATGATAGTTGGAAAGAAACTTATGTCAATCTTGGACGGATGATTCAATATTTCCCAGATAGTATTCCCAACAATTATTTAGAATACTATTTAATGGGAGATGAAAAGGTAGCAAAAGCCAATCCAAATTATACTCGTGCCAACTATGTCATGGATAATCGAGATAATTATATGGAAAATTTCTATCAAGCAATCTTATCAGGATCAAAGAAAGAACTTGAGACATATTCAATGGAAAATGAAATTCATGGTCAGTATATAACGGATATTGCGATTTCCTTGCACTGTGATTTGAATGAACGCTTTAATTTAATTGTTCCCAATCATGGGGCTATTCCTAACTTACGAGCTGATGCTGTCGTCGAAGTACCATCTTATGTTAGCGCAAAAGGTGTAGAACCAATTTCCTTAAGAGAAGATATTTCTGACTTTCATAAAGGGTTGATGGAGGCACAAGTGGCTTCAGAAAAATTATGGGTTGATGCTTTCTTTGAACAATCATATTTGAAAGCACTTCAAGCATTTACATTGAATCAAACGGTGCCTTCAATGCTAGTTGCCAAGAAAGTACTCGATGAACTTATTGAAGCGAACAAAGGGTACTGGCCAGAACTGAAGTAATGAACAGGTCCATTGAAAAAATCCTCGCACCGTTATTGAAATGCCAAGACAATAAGATTTTGAAAGCATATCATCATGCACATGGTAATATTTTAGGTGGGCTAATCTTAATCTCATCCTTAATCTTGTTATCAAAAGGATGCATTCATTTGATAGGTCAAGATTTTGGCATCATCCCAATACTCAAAGACATGTATGCTTATGTAAATGTGTTTGCCTTAATATTGATCGCCTATGATTTTGCAAGTCATTACCAAACATCACCTTATTCTTCAATTATTCTATCACTTTTCAGTTTTTTCATGATTGGTCATAACTTTGAAACAGTTGATATCAACTCACTTACTTCGTATTCGCTAGTTATGTTAATACCCTTGCTATCACAACTGTTGATCAACGGTCTTCACTGTATGATCGTAAAAATTAATATAAAAAAACCAACGAAATTTCCTGATAAAATACTTTCGTTGATTGAAGAAATGATTGTTTTTTTGATAGCAATTCTAATCTTTGTCTTTTTAAATAACATTTTTACTACACAGGTAGCATGGTTCATTTCCATGTATTTGAGAGTATCAAGCACCATTTTTAGTTTATACCAAAATCCGCTCATTTTCTTAGCAATACTATTGGTCCTAAATCTAATTTGGTACTCCGGATTCCATGGTGATCAAGTCTTGTCAATTTGGTTTGAGCCTATAATAATAATTTTTACCCTTTTCAACATTGGATCTGTGATTGGCGTTGCAGACAAAACATATATAATAAATGCGTCATTCTATACAGCCTTCTCAGGAGTAACCGGTTCTGGAATTACAGGTGCAATTCTTGTTAACTTGATACTGAGTCGAAAAAAGGATTTAGAGATTGTAAGAAGCTCATTTGTTCCTGCAATTTTTAATATCAATGAAACCGTGATGTTTGGCTTGCCAATTGTAGGTAATAAAACATTTAAAATCCCGTTCCTTTTTGCACCTCTGATTGCCGCTTCCCTTGCTTATTTAGCGACATATTTTGGATTAATGAAACCATTTATGTTCGCTGTTCCATGGTATTTTCCAATTGGAATAAAGAGTTTTATCGCCACAGGAGGACATCTACCAAGTGTATTAATCGAATTAAGTATATTTATGGTGATTGTACTTCTATACTTACCTGCAAGTAGAAGATATATAAGAGAGCTTCAATAGCTCTCTTATTTTAGTAAATCTAGGTATGAGTAGACAAAA
>CAZRNT010000074.1:0-5093 GCA_964601525.1 uncultured Erysipelothrix sp. | reverse complement strand
AAATAAATTAAAGTATAATTTAAAAGATTAGAAGAAGGTGGAGTATGAAATCTCTCATTGATGTATTTTATGGAAACAATTCAACATTTGAATTATTCAGTCCCTTACACTTAGGTATGCTATTTTTAATATCATTTATTGTTCTATCCTTTGTTTATTACCAAGATGAATGGGACAAATATAAATTCAAAAAAATGACAGCAATATTAATCATTTTATTTTTAACTCAACAAAGTCTTTTATATTCGTGGTATTTTTTCACTGGAACATTTGATGTCGTCGATGCACTACCACTTTATCCATGCAGACTTTTACAAATATTAAGTCTAATTTCTTTATTCAATCATAATGAAAAAATATATAATATTTTGGTCATTTTAAATATCCCATCAGCTTTAGTTGCTTTGATATTAGCAGATACAAATAATTTGGGATTTCCTAATGCAATGTTTATTCAATTTTTTATGGGGCATGGCCTAATGCTTATAGTTCCATTGTATCTCAAATATAAGTATCACTATTCACTTAAAGATAAATATATAAGTACTGTTGTGAAAATACAAGCTGTTTATTTTGTTATTATTAGTCTAGTAAACTTTGCGTTGAATAGTAACTACGGCTATGTAAGCCATGTGCCTGATTCATTAGGTGACATTGCTTTTATACCACAATATATCTATACTCCAGGTTTCTTCATGCTCTATGCTTCAGCTAGTATACTATTCTATAAATTGTTTACAAATTCAAAACTAGAACCAGTAAAAGTGGTATTACGAAGAAAAGTTTAAAAGGAACTAATTTTACTTTAGTTCCTTTTATAATATATATAAATAAGCAATTAAATTAATCATGATGTTGGCACTCATGTGCACAAACCATGAATTGAAAATAGATTCGTATTTTTGTGCTAGAAAATTAAAGATAAGACCCACTAAGAATAAGGATATTAATGAGATGAATATTATGGATGGATGAGTCCATGTTCCCATTATTGCAAGATGGTAAATTGAGAATAAAGTGGCACTGATTAATCCGAAATTTTTAAGATGTTTGTCAAAAAGAAGATAAGATCTAAAGAAGTACTCTTCGATAGCTGAATTAATGATTGAAATGTAGATTGCTACAAGGATAAAGTTGTTTTTGGTGATTCCCATTGTAATTTTAAGTTGTTTCTTTATCTGTTCTAAATTAATAAAATCTTTAAACATGTGGAAAGCGATAGGGGAAATAGTAAATATTAAAATGATGATTAAAATGGCTTCTTTTGAAATCTTAAGTTTATTTATTTTGGGTTTGGCTTTAAATAGATAAATTGGAGTGAATGCCATGAGCATTGTTTTTATTAGTGATTTAGGCCAGTAAGTTAAATATCTTTCCACAATACTTAATAAAACAATTATAATAATTGCATAGAAGACTCTATTGTATTCTTTCATTCTTTGTCCTTGTGATTGAAAATATTTCTTTCAATATTCTTTCTATTTGAAAAGTAATCCTCTGTGTATATGAGTGATGAAACATTGAGCTTTTTCTTGACGATTTTATTGATGTTTTGTACTTCTTCATCTGTCATTGTTTTATCTTCATTAAATGGTGTGAAGTTGGCATTTGCTGAGCTGAAATAACCAACTTGATTGTACCATGAAGCATTTTGAAAAATAACGATGTTTTCTTCTTCATTAAATATATCATTACCCATAAAGAGTCTTGTATCGTGTTTCAAATCAAAAAGGTTTGCGATAGTAGGGGCCATGTCAATTGTGCTTGAGACTGTGCTAATAGTTTCTGCGTTTTGATTTGGGGTATAGATGATCATTGGTGTTCGATCAAGTTCGTGTTGTTTGAGTCTTGGTATTGGAGAGTGATTTTCTAAATATTGAGCAGGCATTTTTAGGGGACGATGATCTCCAAAAAGCATTATCACGGTATTATCAATATCCTCTAAGTTAGTTAATAAATGTTCGATTGCTTTATCAAGTTCAATTGATTTTGATAAGTATGTTTTAATTTCTCGAGGTGCATTAGGATAAATTGCATTCACTTGATTTAAGTAACGATTTCCAAGAGCTGAATCTTCATCGTAGGGTAAATGTGTGGATGATGTAATAATATAGGACATGAATTTTCCATCTTTATTATTGAGATCTTTCACGATTCCTTCCATCATTGTTAAGTCACTTTGCCATCCACTAATTAAATATGGAATTAATGTATCAACATCAATATATTCATCTGATCCTAAAACAGGATGAATTTCACTTCGAGGATAAAATTGATCATTCCAATTATGGTAAGATGAGGTTTGATAATTTTCTGCTTTAAAGAGTTTAAAGATTGTTTGTGGTGAGCTTCTATCATAATAAGCACTCATTGTACAAGTGTCTATAACTGGGTAAAGTGATGTAAGTGACATTAATTCAGACTCAGCTGTGGCACAGTTGAATTGAGGTGAATAGAAGTGATCAAAGTATGTTCCTTTAGTTTTTAGTCTGTAAAGGTTTGGTGTTAGCTTTTCATCAATCGCAATCATATCAAAGGCTTCTACTAGAACATATATAAAGTTTTTGTCTTTATATATTCCTGTTTTATCGTTTTTCTTGCTGATATTTTTATTGAGGAAATAATTATCAATTGCTTTTATATTTTCATTGCTTTCCTCATCTTTTAATTTTTCCCATTCGCCATCATCCATTATTCTGCCTTCAAGAAGAGGATCGACTTTTTCGACGATTTCTTCATCTTCTTTTTTCTGATCTTCTTCAATTTGAATGCTTTGCTTAGAAACTGTCGAAAAATATAAATCACTTGGAATAAATGCGTTCATACCAATTTGATTAATAGCATTTTCTGTATAGTATGGGCGTCGATAGAGTTCAATTGTACTTTCGAATATGTTTTTGGGATCTGCAATCAAAAGACTGATGATGAAAATAAGATAGCTAAGTGCAATAAAAACCAAAGACAAAAGAACTTGGCTTAGATTATGTTTCTGTTTTGTATTGTCATTATATTTTATGTATAGGATTGAGAATAGAAACCCAAGAATTAAGAAAATATATGTACTTGGCTTTATATATAGAAGAAAGTCGATTTTGTAGCTTCCTACATCTGGTGTTCCTTGAAAGAGAAATCGGACAGAAAAGAAGTGTCCATAATAATAATGGATTCCTGTTTGAAAAAAAGCATAGATAGAATTAAAAATAAAAACAAAGATTGTAATTATTTTAATTGCTAATTTTTTTGAATATTTATTTAGAAAATAGAGTATGTTTGCTAGAAAAAGACAGTAGAGAAAAGAACGTATGAATAATATTCCTTGATTATTATGTTGGTTTAAAATTCTAAATAGTAATTCTATAGTAATCAGTGGAATAAAGTAGAGTAAATATTGTTTGAATTCTTTTTTATAGTGAGTCAAAATATAAACCTCCTGTTGTCTTAAGTATAATTTAATATATAAATTAAAACAATTAAATACTTAATATGTGAAAACATAGTGTAAAATATCTTGTGTAAAGTTAGTGTCAAGTAAGTGTGGGAATAACCTGCATGATTGAGTGGAATCTTTAGGTTCCACTTTTTAAATGAACATCAAAAGATTGTAAATTCTCTAAACCAACGCGAAATCGAATGATCGGACGCTGCTTTGGGTTCAAATATTGAATAATCAAAAGTTTCTTGATCTAAAGGTTCGTACACTGCATTAGAACTTAAATGTTGGGTTTTTAAATAGTGGTTTTGAATATCAATTCCATTTAAATATTGCATGCGTGTATGCAAGTATTTCTCAAGGTGGACAGGCTTATACGCTTTGGGCCTACTTGTATAAATAGAAGCTAAGTTGTGTGAGATAGCCGATTCCATACTGCATCCGACCTTGACTTCTTTGTATGCTTTTCTTATAGGTATCCATTGATTAAGTATATATTTAGCTTTTTCCTCAATTATTTTGTGTCGTTCTCTGTTGTTTTCACGGGTTTTTATCACATCGATGATCATTTTAAAATCGCTTCTTTTACCCAATAAGATGTGAGATGTAAGGATGTTTTTAATAGAATCATTTTGATCGATATGATGAATGGCTTGTTTGAAATGAAATTTATCAAGTGCAAAGCTCGCTTTATCGTGACCGAAAATTTCGACACCTTTTTTAATCCATAATGCTCCATCCCCTAGAATATAAATTTGCCGAACTTCGTCCAGATCATAAATAGAACTCATGGTATTATAGGCTTTTTCCCAAAATTCAGGCTCTGTAGAGGCAATATTGATTTTATTGATAAGTTTCCCTCGTTTATTGATGTTCTCTACACCTTCAAAGATTACGGCATGTTTAAGCATTTGCGAGCTTTTTTTATTCTTATTTGACTGCAGGGCTACATATTTTTCATCGGCCATAATGTACAAAACCTTAGGTGTTCTCAGTCTTCTATGAAACCCTTGTTTAACAGTAGGTACTTTGCTTACGATATTATGGACTGTTTGCCTTGAAATGCGATGATTGTGCCTTGCATTTGAAGTGGTAAAAGGACTAAATATCTTAGATCCTATAATTTCTCCTACTTTAATCATAGAATTTTGATTTGAGTACAGTTCAACGATCATCGCTTTTACAGTAGGGTCATAACGATCATATTTGGGTAAACCCAACTTTCGATCCAAGTAAGTGTAGGATTTACCTGTTGCCTTATCCTCATAGATTGTTCGTTTAAAAGAGATTTGTCCAAAGACTGTAATCAAAGTCCGTTCCCTTGTTACTTTAACATGGTAGTATTGTTTTCTAATATTAGAATTTTTATACTCTAAATCCATTTTCTCTAAAGCGTTTACTAGCATTGTCCGGCCAATTTCGTGAGTTATTTGAGCAGTATTTTCTATGAGCTCAACATAATTATCGAGAGAGTGCAATTGGAAATGTGGTTCTGAAAGTTTTTTAAGAAAATGGTCAAAAAGCTTAGAAATTGAATCTAGATAAATATTATTACTTAAGTGTGATAAAATAGACATGGGTTCATCCTCGTTTCGTGTCTTTTGTCAGTCACATTATACAGGATGAACCTTTAATTATGTTCCCACACTTATTTTACGCTATC
>CAZRNT010000073.1:0-5103 GCA_964601525.1 uncultured Erysipelothrix sp. | reverse complement strand
ACTTTTTCAATAAAGTATCGATCATGAGAAACAAAAAGCATCGTCCCATCATAATTCACAAGTGTTTTTTCAAGTGCCTCTTTACCATGTATATCAAGATGGTTTGTAGGCTCATCAAGGATAAGGAAATTATCTTGAGAAAGCATTAACTTAACCAAGGATAAGCGAACTCTTTCTCCACCTGATAAAACTGAGATTGGTTTAAAAACATCATCTGCTTTGAATAAGAACTGTGCCAAAGCTTGACGTACTTCAGTATGATCTAGCTCCGGAAAATCGTCCCATACTTCCTCTAAGACAGTATCTTTATTAGAAAAATCAAGTAATTGTTGATCAAAATAACCAATTTCTATTTGATGACCTAGAAGCATTTCACCAGAAATAGCTGGGATTTTACCTGCAATAGTTTTCAATAGTGTTGATTTACCACTACCGTTCTCACCTAAAACAGCATATCGTTTTCCATGTCTTAAATCCAAATCAATTTCAAACAATGGTCTATCATAACCTACTTTTAGAGTATCAGCAATTAAAACATCACTGCCTCCTCTTAATCTAGATTTAAATTCTGCTTTAAATTCGTAATTTTTTATCTCAGTTTTTTCTACTCTTTCCATGCGGTCTAAATATTTTTGTTTAGACTTAGCAAAGGAGGCCTTATTACTATTAGCTCTAAATTTATCAATTAATTTTTCAAGACGAAGAATTTCTTTTTGTTGTTGAGCATACTGTTTTTCTTTACGTTTTATATCTGCTTCTTTTTGAACTAAAAATGAAGAGTAATTACCTTCATAACGATAAGCTTGTTTATCCTCAATCTCAACAACTACATTACAAATTCGATCTAAAAATAAACGGTCATGAGAAATCAATACTACTGCCCCCTGATAAGACATAAGATAGGACTCCAACCACTCTATCGTCTCAATATCCAAATGGTTTGTAGGTTCGTCTAAAAATAAAACATTAGGTTTAGTTAAAAGAAGACGAACAAATGCTAAGCGGGTAATTTGTCCACCTGAGAATTCATTCATATTTTTATTTAAATCACTTTCTTTAAAACCAAAACGAGTGAGAAGGTTCATTAATTCTGATTCAATGGTATAGCCACCTCGTCTTAAAAACTCTTCCTGAACTCGATCATAGGCATTAAGAACTTTATCACTATGATCATCTTTCATTGCTTCTTCTAAGCGAGTCATTTCTTTTTCCATCTCTTGTAGATCTTCATATGCAGATGAGAAATATTTTTCAAGTTTTATATTTTCATCGTTGATATGGATTTGTTCTAAAAAACCTTTTCTAATATTTCGTTTCCAAAAAATTTGACCACTATCAAAAGATTCTTCATCTTGAAGAATCTTAAATAAAGTAGTTTTTCCAACTCCATTAGCTCCAATTATTGCTAATTTATCATTCGGTTTTATTTCTAAATCAAGATTATTAAATAAATCCTTTGAACCAAAAGATTTACTTAATTTTCTAATTTGTACTATCATAGTGCCTCACCATTTATAATTCCATATATTTTACGATTGCATCAACAATTGCTGCAACAATTTTATCTTCTTCTTTTATTACAGTTTCAAAGTCATGATCATTTGACATATAACCAAGTTCTACTGTGATGGCTTGCATTCCCTTACGAGAATCTTTTCCACTGTCATTATCAATTAATATGCCAGCTCCAGTTAATTTACCGCCAGTCTCTCTGATTTCTTGCTTACGATCGTATAATCCATCTCGATATGTTGGATATACACCATCAATATCATTGATTCCTGTCCAGTTAGAAGACTGTATAGAAGTCTTATCCTTTAAAGAAGTCATAATATCACTTGCAAGTTTATTTGAACTATAAGAAGAATAAATTACTGTAACACCCTTATCATTACTTGATCCACTATCAGGAAAAGCTATATTGAAATAATATTTAGCCCCTGATTTATAAGCATCCGCTAATCTTCCATCACTACCGGAAAAATCTTTCGCATTTTTATCATCACGTAAGATTTCAGTTCTAATATTTTTACTGTCAAGTTCTTTTTTAATCTTACTTGCAATTCTATAAGTAATTTCCGCCTCACTTTGACCATCTCTTGAAGAACCATAGTCAATAAATCCAGGCCATAACTCATTAAATCGTGCGGGATCTAAAACAACATCAACATTTTTATCAGCTTCAACTGTCTTAACCTCTAAATAAACAATGTTTTCTTTTAGAATTTTTTCATCATTTTCCTTAAATAAAGCATTATTTGCTAATATTTTTACTTGTTTACGATAGCCATTTCTGTTTACAGTATAGAAAGTTTCATTTCTTATTTCATCACTTAGTAAATGAAAACGATCAAGACCATCCAAGACTTCTAATTCGTAAAAACCATCATCTAAATCATTCAAAGGTAATTTTCGATCTAAGGCTACATCCATCATATAAGCACGTTCATCATTGTGGCATATATTATTTAGAAAGAATGTCTTACCAGAAAACATATCTTTATTTCCTAATTCTATAGATTCATTATAAAGTCCTAAAAACTCACCATAAACAGCATAGTCTGACATTTTTATAGTGTCTTTATATTTTCTTTCTTTAATTAAGTTATTAGATTCATTAGCATTCAAATTACAAATTAGATATGTTTTATCTTCTTTTATGTCCGGTACAAATTTATCTAACAAAACATAAAATCCAAGCGCTAAAACAACGATAAAAGGAACTACAATCTTGTAGTTCACTTTTCTTTTATTTTTAGGTATGTAGCTTGGTTTAAATTGCATAATTCACCCCTAGTAGTCAAGATGACGTGGTGTTCTTGGGAATGGAATAACATCGCGAATATTGGTCATTCCTGTGATATACATGAGGAATCTTTCAAATCCGATTCCAAATCCCGAATGTTTAACTCCGCCAAATCTTCTAAGATCCATGTACCATTCAAGTCCTTCTTTAGGAATTTCTAATTCATCCATTCGTTTTTCTAAATAATCAATTCGCTCTTCACGCTGTGATCCCCCTACTAGTTCACCAACATAGGGAACTAAAAGGTCACATGCAGCGACAGTTTCTCCATCTTCATTCATTCTCATATAGAAAGATTTAATATCTTTTGGATAATCTGAAATGAAGACAGGTCCACCTACAACTTTTTCACTTAAATAACGTTCATGTTCAGTTTGTAAATCATGTCCCCATTCTACATCAAATTCAAATTCCTCATCTGATGCTTGGAGTAATTCTACTGCTTTAGTATAAGTCATACGTTTGAATTCACTCTTTAGAATTAAATCAAGACGTTCTAAGAGTTCAGTATCAATTCGTTCATTAAAGAATTTCATCTCTTCTGGAGCATTTTGCAATACATAGTCGATAGAATATTTAACTAAATCTTCGATTAAATTCATATTATCTTCTAAATCTGCAAAAGCAATTTCAGGTTCTACCATCCAAAATTCAGAGGCATGACGTGGAGTATTACTCTTTTCTGCTCTAAATGTAGGACCAAATGTATAAACATCTCTAAACGCTAAGGCAAATGCTTCAGCATGTAATTGTCCTGATACAGTTAAACTTGCTTTCTTACCAAAGAAATCCTTATCATATTTATTGTCTTCTCTTGTAGTTACAACAAAAGCTTCTCCTGCTCCTTCAGCATCATTACCTGTAATAATTGGTGAATGAACATAGACAAAACCTTGATCTTGAAAGAACTCATGAATTGCCATTGACAATACTGAACGAACTCTAAAAACTGCCATGAAAGAGTTTGTGCGAACTCGTAAATGTGAGATTTCTCTTAAATATTCATATGTATGACGTTTCTTTTGTAATGGGTAATCGGCATCACATGTACCTTCAAGAACTACATCAGTAAGTTCAATCTCAAATGGTTGACGACCATCTGGAGTTACTTTAAACTTTCCAGTTGCTGTAATCGCAGTACCTGTACCGTATTTTCCAATTTCTTCAAAGCTATCTAAATCTTTTGTATATACTAATTGAGCACTTCTAAAATAAGTTCCATCATTTAATTCAATAAAACCGACATTTTTACTCTTTCTGTTTGTACGAATCCAACCTTGTATTTGAACGTACTCCATTGAGTCTTGCTCTATATCACTTGCTAATGCACATAAATCATAACATTCTCTAACTGTTAAATAAGATATCATTTTATACACCTCTTGTTATATATTATTTGTTTCGAAAATTAACTCTTGTATGGTTGAAACAACATCAACTGTTTTAACCACTACATTTGATGGTACTTGAATATGCTCACTTGAGAAATCAACAATACCAACAATTCCTAAATCAACTAAACGATCAATTGTTTCTTGAACATTTTTAGATACTGTAACAATCGCAATTCTACAGCCCTCTGGAATATGTTCTTCCAACTCACTCATATGATATATTGGAATATCAGAAACCTGACCCAAACGATTAGGGTCAATATCAAAAGCACAGGAAATTTCTCCGACAACATGATTCCAACGATTATAATTTAAAATCGCACGTCCTAAGTTACCGGCACCAACTAAGATTAATTTTTCCTCAAAAGAAACTCCAAGTAAATCATCAAAGGTATCAATCAGAGTTTTCACATCATAACCATAACCTTGTTTACCAAGCGATCCGATGAATGAAAAATCTCGACGAATTGTTGTTGGTTCAATATCAACGAATAATGATAATTCTCTAGATAGAATTCGTTCAACACCCATACCATATAGTTTTCTTAAAGCTTTAAGGTATACTGGATAACGTTGCATTGTTGCCTTTGGCACATTTGATATTTTTTTCATGATACACCACCTACTAATAAACTATATCACAAAGTCGACCATCTTTGTATGTGAATTATTTAATAAGATGGTAGTTCTATGTTAGATTTTGCTGATAATTCACAATCTGCAATATGGCCATTTTCATATGCATGTTCAGCTGCAAGCCCAATCATAGCGGCTTGATCCATACATGCCCATAATGGTGGAACCAAAAATTCAATATCAGGACGGCTTAGTTTTAATGCTTCAATACTTTTTCTCACTTGTGAATTTGCTGCAACTCCTCCAGCAAGAACAACTGTTTTAACA
>CAZRNT010000072.1:0-5302 GCA_964601525.1 uncultured Erysipelothrix sp. | reverse complement strand
TACATGTTTCTTATTATGGTAATGAAGTAGTAAGAGATGTGAGCTTTACTTTTGGAACCGGATCAATAATAGGTATTATAGGACCTAATGGTGCTGGTAAGTCGACCATGATAAAGGCTATTCTTGGCCTAATACCAAAAGATAAGGGGACAATTACAATTGAAGGTGGCTCTTTAGAAGAACATCGCAAACATATTGCCTATGTTCCCCAAAGAAATGATTTAGATTGGGATTTTCCTATCAATGTATTTGACACAGTTATAATGGGAACTTATCCTAGCTTGGGATTATTTAAAAAACCAAGAGCAAAAGATCGTGAATTGGCTCGTGAAAGTTTAAAACGTGTGGGGATGTTAGATTATGCAGAACAACAAATCGGTGAATTGTCTGGTGGACAACAACAAAGAGTTTTCTTAGCCCGTGCTCTTGCACAAGAAGCAGATATCTTTTTCTTAGATGAGCCATTTGTTGGTATCGATATAAAATCAGAACAAAGTATCGTAAAAATTTTAAAAGAATTAAAAGAAGAAGGTAAAACAGTTTTTGTAGTTCATCATGATTTATCAAAAGTTGAATCTTACTTTGATGATTTAATTCTTATTAATAAGGAATTGATTAAAGCAGGTAGTGTCGAGGAAGTCTTTGTTTATGAAACAATGAACCAAGCTTATGAATCTAACTTTGGAATTCCTAAATTAGAAGGAGCGAAAATATAATGATTCATCTAATGTTTATTCAAGATATTTTACAATACGAATTTTTACAAAAAGCATTATTTACAGCAGTTATGGTTGGTATTTTAGCTGGTGTAATGGGTAGTTTTATAATATTAAGAGGAATGGCATTAATGGGAGATGCTATATCTCATGCAATTCTTCCAGGAGTAGCGATATCCTACATGCTTGGTATCAATTATTTCTACGGTGCTGTGGCAATGGGAGTAATCACCAGTTTAGGAATTGGCTTTGTTAGTCAAAATAGTAAATTGAAAAATGATACCGCAATTGGAATTGTATTCTCAGCTTTCTTTGCACTTGGAATTATATTGCTAATGAAAGCACAAACAGCAGTTGATTTGACTCAAATTTTATTTGGTAACGTACTGACAGTAAGAACATCAGATATGTGGTTAACCTTTGGAGTTGGGATATTTGTTCTACTGTGTATTTATGTGTTTTATAAAGAATTCCTTATTACCTCATTTGATCCTACTATTGCGAAATCATATGGAATGAATACTAATTATATTCATTACTTCATGATGGTACTACTTACCCTTGTAACAGTAGCATCATTACAAACAGTAGGAGTAATTCTAGTTGTAGCAATGTTAATTACACCAGCTGCAACAGCTTACTTACTAACAAATAAAATGACAACAATGATTGCTCTATCTGCACTTTTTGGAGCTAATTCAGCAATTATAGGTTTATATTTTAGTTTTAGATATAATTTAACATCAGGGGCAGTAATCGTCCTTGTTGCAACATCATTCTTTATTTTGGCGTTCTTATTTGCACCAAAACAAGGAGTTGTTTGGAATAAAATGAAGAAAAATAATATATAAAAAGGAGATTAAAAAATGAAGAAAATATTTACAAGTATATTATTTGTATTAATGCTTGGATTGACAGCATGTTCAAGCAATCCAGCACCTAAAGAAGATGATGGAAAGATAAAAGTTGTATCATCATTCACAATTGTTACTGATATGGCAGAGCAAATTGGTGGCGATTTAGTTGATGTGTATAATTTAGTACCAACAGGAACTGATCCACATGAATATGAACCAAAACCAGATGATATTAAAGCAGCAACAGATGCTGATGTATTATTCTACAATGGAATGAACTTAGAAGGTGGAAAAGCTGGCTGGTTCTTAAAGATGGTTGATTCAGTAAATCAAAAAGAAGAAAATGTATTTGATTTAAATAAGGGAATTGAACCTAAATATTTAGTTGATGAACAAGGTAGAGATGAAGAAATTAATCCACACTCATACTTAGATCCAAAAGTAGGGATTAAAATGACTGAAAATTTAAGAGATGCTTTAATTCAAATTGATCCAGAAAACAAAGATACATATGAAAAAAATACAGAAGAGTATTTAAACAGATTGAATGAAATCGATAAAAAGTATATAGAAGATATAAATTCAATCCCAGAAGAACGTCGAATATTAGTAACAAGTGAACGAGCATTCCAATACATGACTGAAAGTTATGGTTTGAAAGAAGCTTATGTATGGGAAATTGATACTGAAGAACTTGGAACTACAGAACAAATAAAGACATTGATTAACTTTTTAAAGAAAGAAAAACCTCCAGTATTGTTTATGGAATCTAACGTAGACCCAAAACCATTGGAAACAGTTTCTAATGAAACAGGGATTCCGATTTATAAAGAAGCTATCTATTCTGATGAGATTGGAAAAAAAGGTGATGTGGTTGATACATACATCAAATTACTAGAACACAATATTCGTATTATTGAAGATGGATTAAGTCAATAATTTATATAGAACTTGCTTCTTTATGAGCAAGTCTTTTTTATGTTATAATTTTGTTATGGTTTGGAGGTTGGAGGATGAGTGTATATATTTGGCCAATAAAAATGGCTTTTATATTTTTCCCGATTATTTCGTTTTTTTTAGCAATACCTTATATGATTTTTGAGTATTATAAATACGGTTCTGTTTCCAAGAAAAGAACACTTATTATTTACTCATTAATTCTTTATTTACTATCGGTATATTTCTTAGTGATACTACCATTACCAGATCCTGAGTCTGTTACCAATACTTATAGAAACATGATGCAGTTAAAACCATTCAAATTTGTCTCTGATTTCTTTAAACATACAAGTTTGAAAATAAGCGATCCTGGGACCTATAAAGGTGCTTTACTTCAAGGAGTTTTTACCCAACCAGTATTTAATATAATTATGACTATTCCATTTGGGATGTATATGCGATACTATTTCAAAAAATCTAAAAAGGAAGTAGTTTTGTATTCGTTTTTACTTTCGCTATTTTTTGAAATTAGTCAATTGAGTGGTTTATTTGGTATTTATCCTGGACCCTATCGTTTATTTGATGTAGATGATCTAATGCTAAATACGTTTGGAGGTTACTTGGGATTTTATTGTGCACCATTCATAGAATTCTTTTTCCCAAGCAGAGATGAACTTGATGTGGAAGCATATAGAGCCTCTCAAAATGTAGGATATATTAGGCGCTATTTATCCTTGTTAATGGACTTGTTTTTAATTAGAATTTTACTAGCCTTGGTTTCATTGATATTTAGTGTTGAGAATCAAAGTGTTATTAATATAATTGAAATATCTATTTATATAATATATTTTGTGTTTTTTGTCCATTATAATCACGGGCAGAGTATAATGCAAAAGATTTTACATCTTAAAATAGTCTCGGCAGAAAATGATTTGACGAAAAAACAATTATTTATAAGAACAAGCTTTATATATTTATTTATTGTTAAATTCAATATATTAAGTCAAAGTTTTTTTGTTATAATTATTAATTTAGAAAATCAATCATTAGCACCTTTGCTTTTATATTTAATAATCATAGGTGCTTACTATCTGATCTTTTTTGCACATTTAATCTATACAGTAGTTAAAAATAAAAAAATAATATATTATGATCGAATTAGCAAGACAAGAGTCATTAGCGATTTTGATAAGAATGTGTGAGTCTTTGGGAAAGTCTTCACAATACAGAATAGATACTGTATCATATAGGAATGAATAGGAAGGTAATAAAATGTCTAAAAAAAATAAAAAACAATTCTTTTTGTTTAGAAATAAAAGTATTATTGCTATCCAAGTGATTGCGACAGTTCTTACATTGTTTTCTGTTATAAGACTAAACTTACTTGCTAATAAATATTTAATTGCTGCAAGTGCTGTTTTACTTTTACTGTTATTAATTAATATTGTTTTAATAACACGTACTGAGGAGAGAAGTAAGAAAAACTTATTTTCAAAAATATTAAGTTTAATTCTAAGTTTAGCTTTATTAATTGGAACAATTTATGTTGTTCGTGGTGATAGCTTTTTACGCTCTATTACAGGAGCGAAGACTGACACTCATGAAGTTTCAGTTGTAGTAATGAAAGATAAAGCATACGAAAGTTTAGATGATGTAAAATCATTTGAATTTGGAGCAAACTTGTTAATGGATAATCAAAACATTACTGAAGCTTTAGAGATTATGAAAGATAAAGATGAATTTGAACCTCAGATCAAAGACTACAAGCAATATAAAACATTGGTTGAGGATCTAGAAAATAATGAAACAGAAGTAATTCTTTTAAATGAAGCTCATCGCGATATCATTAATGAATTCGAGCCAGAATTTAGTGAAAGAACCAAAGTAATTCACAGTATTAAATTTGATCGTGAAGTTGAATTACAAGACCTCAATACAAACGTTCGTAAAGATACATTTAGTTTCTTTATCACTGGTATTGATACTTATGGACCTGTTTCCTCTGTTTCTCGTTCTGATGTTAACTTAATCATGACTGTGAATCCTGTTAAAAATCAAATTTTATTAACAAGTATCCCTCGTGATTACCATGTTGCACTTGCAACTTCAGGTCAAAAAGATAAACTAACTCACTCAGGGATTTATGGAGTTAATGAGTCTGTAAAAACATTGGAAAATCTATTGGATATGGACATTGACTATTATATAAGAGTCAACTTTACCTCAGTAGAGAACATCGTTGATGCTATGGGTGGGGTAGAGGTTAATTCACTCTATGATTTCAATGCTGGTGGTTATTCCTACCATAAAGGTATGAACCATATGGATGGTAAAAAAGCTTTAAGATTCGTTAGAGAACGTTACACACTTCCTAACGGTGATATGGATCGTGGTCGTCACCAACAAGCATTAATGACAGGTATCATTAATAAAGCCTTGTCTCCAGCTATCTTGACCCGATATAACTCAATTCTATCATCGGTTTCTGGTAGTCTTGAGATGAGTATGCCTGATAAAGATTTGAAGAACTTGGTTAAAATGCAACAAGATAATCCAGCTTCATGGGATATTCAACAATATCAATTAAAGGGATATGGAACTCATTCAAGAACAACATACTCCATGCCAGGATGGAACCTCTATGTGATGGAACCAGATATGGAAAGTGTCCGTCATGCAAGTTCCTTAATTAAACAAATGGAAAACAATGAATTAATTAGTGTAGATTAAAATAAAAGGGGCTGTAACGAAATAGAGTCTAAAATTTAGTCTCTAGGAGCGACAGCTCCT
>CAZRNT010000071.1:0-5388 GCA_964601525.1 uncultured Erysipelothrix sp. | reverse complement strand
AAATCCGATACCCGATATATCTATCATTAAGCGATAGGGATTTTCTTTGATAATTTCCAGTGCTTCATCATCATATCGCTTACTTACCAAAGCAACTTGTTTAGATGAAAAACCACTAGCAAGCATTAAGGTAATAGCTTCATCTAAAGGACTTTGCTTACGAATGGTGTCACAAAGCATTTTTAACTTATCTTTACCTATTCCTGGGATACTTAAAACTAAGTCTTCATCTTCACGTATTTGCTCAAGAATATCTTCACCATACTTTTCAATAATTGCTTCAGCTGATTTAATTCCAATTCCTGGAAAACTAGGACCACTTAGATACTTAAGGATATGTTCTTTTTCACTGGGTAAAACTTCTTCATAGTTTAAAACGGTAAATTGTAAACCATAACGAGGATCCTCATGGTATTCTCCTGTAAATAAATAAACAGAATCTATTTTTAACATGGATAAAGGACCTTTAATAGTTAGCGCTTGATTGCCCTCTTCTAAAAGAGCAATCCGGAATATACCAAACCCAGATTGCTCAGATATAAATATTTTATTTTCTACCAAACCTTTTATTTCTAACAAAAGAACGCCTCCTAAAGATTAGTAATCAAAACAATTGTTGCAATTAAATTATTTAATAAATGCAAGGTAATGGATGAATAAATACTTCCTGTTTTTTCATAAACCATAGTTAATATGAAACCCATAGCAGTATAAATCAGTAAGAATAACATCTCAACAGAATTTCCACCACTTAAATAGATTGGTAAAGTATGAATTAAGCCAAACGATAGCGAACTGATAATGATTGGTAATTTATAGGAGTTTTTCGATCTTAATTCTTGATATAGTACGCCTCTAAAAATTAATTCTTCAACAATTGGCGCAAAGATCACAGCAGTAAATGCATATAAAACAGGATAAACAGAAAAACCACTTTCAATTAATTCTTGATTACCTGTTGTACTTTCACCACTAATCATATAAATAATTAGACTTAAAACAATGTTTAATCCATACATTGTTAATAAGCCCCTTATAATGACTTTAGAATTATCTCCAATACGAGTTTTAAAGTATCTAAAGGAACGCTTTAATGTATCTCTGACAAGATATATACTTAATATTAAAGTAATTAATGTAGAGATCATTTGCGCTTTTGGATGTAGAGTATTTTGACTTGGTGGATAAATCAAACTTGCTAAAGTGGGATAAATTAAATTGTAACCCAGAAAATAATTAAGAATTAGCAAAATAGATGCTTTATTACCAAATTTAAATCTACCTGAATCTAAATCTTTATTTCGAATCATAACGAACCTCATTTTCTTCTAAATCAAACACTCGAGCAATCCTTCCACCACCTAGGACTAAATCACCATCATAAAAGACAGCCTCTTGTCCCAAAGTAACAGCTTTAACTGGATCAATCATCTCAACTTCCAAATTACCATCATCAAGATGCGTGATTTTCACTTTTTGATCCACTTGACGATATCTAAATTTGGCATGAACTTCTTTGCCTTTTTCCTTGCGTTCTCCAAACCAATTTAAATCAGAAATAATTGCTTTTGATGCAAATAGTTTCGGATGATCTTTTCCTTTTCCTACATAAATTGTTTTCTTACTTAAATCTTTACCAACTACAAACCAAGGACCTACAGCCGTAGAAATATCTAATCCATGTCTTTGCCCTATTGTATAAAACATTACTCCATTGTGATGTCCTAAAACTTCTTGAGTATCATAGTTGACGATAGGACCTTCCGCATCCTTTATATAATTTTGTAAGAAATTACGATAATCACGTTCACCTATAAAGCATATTCCCGTAGAATCTTTTTTATCAGCAACCGGTAAATTAATCTCACTTGCAATTTTACGAACTTCTTTTTTATCTAAATTTCCTAGTGGAAATAAAACACGATCTAAAATATCGGGATTAACACGACTTAAAAAATAAGTTTGATCCTTAGATGTATCATGAGCTTTATACATTCTGCCATCCTTAATTACAGCATAATGCCCCATTGCTAAAGCATCAAATCCATTCTCATCCATAAAATCATAGAAAGCATCAAACTTCACATACTTATTACATAGGATATCAGGATTAGGTGTATTTCCTCGTTCTGTTTCCTCTAAAAAATAAGTAAACACATTATCCCAGTATTCCTTAACATAATCTGCACGAAGTAAAGGAAGACCTAAATGATCGGCTACCCTTTTCGCATCATCATAATCTCTTTCTTGTGAACATTGTTCACCATCTAAATCAGGATTTCCTAAGATATCATTATTTGTTAAAGAATCCCAATTACGCATAAAAGCGCAAGTGACATCATGTCCTTGCGTCTTTAAAATATAAGCAGCTACGGCAGAATCAACTCCGCCTGATAAGCCAATTAAAACCTTCATTATTCATCATCCTTTACTGCCATACTGCAATGTTCATAGTTTGGACATGTTTCATCACAAGAATGGCGGTTAGCGCTCCTTAATTCCGTAGGTAAAAACGCATCAATTTCTTCATCATCATAACCGACTAAGAATGATTTGTCATTCATAACGATTGGACGCTTTAAAACTGATGGATGACGTTGAATAAAGGTAATTAATTCATTCATTGATAAATCTTCTAAATCCAATTTAGATTCTTTCATAACTTTTGAACGTTTTGAAATTATATCATCTGTACCATTTTCACTTCTCATAAGTAAATGTTTAATTTCTTTATCACTTAATACGGAGGTAAAGATGTTTTTTTCTATAAATTTTAAATTTCTATCTTTGAGCCATTGGCGAACTTTTCTACAAGAAGCACAACCTGGCGAAGAGTACAAAACAATCATATTTATTCCTCCTCTTATTTCTTATTATATCGTGAAAATGCTAATATTCCAAACTATTTTTTATATTACCTTTTCCAATCCATTCCCATTTTCTTTTGAACCAAGGATAAAGTTTCCTGTGCCTGTGGCCTCACAGCATTAGCACCATCCTCTAACACCTTGGAAAGTAGATCGGAATCAATAATCTCATGGTATTTTTCTTGAATTTTTTCAATTTCATTGCAAACTACATTCGCAACTTCTTTTTTAAAGTCTCCATAGCGACTATCTTTAAAATGTGCTTCTGCTTCTTTGATGCTTATATCTTCAAGTGAAGCATATATAGTCAGTAAATTGGAAACTCCTGGCTGATTTTCCGGATCATAAACTACTTTATTTTCACTATCGGTAACTGCAGACATAATCTTTTTACGAATAGATTTAATATCTTCTTTAAGGTAGATAACACCCTTGTCACCCTCATGATCAGATTTACTCATCTTCTTGCTTGGATCTTGCAAAGACATAATCTTGCTTCCTACTTTAGGAATAACAGGCTCTGGAACTTTAAAAGTTTCTCCAAAACGATTATTAAATCTCTCTGCTAAGTCTCTTGTTAATTCAACATGTTGTTTTTGATCTTCACCAACTGGTACGAAATCAGCTTGATGAATCAAGATATCAGATGCCATCAATGTTGGATAAGTATAAAACCCACCACTCAAACTCATTCCTGTGTCTTTTTTATCCTTGTATTGCGTCATTCGATTAAGCTCACCCATTGGTGTTAAACAATTCATTATAAAACCTAATTGAGCTATCTCATGAACATCTGTTTGTAAAAATATATCAGTTTTCTTTGGATCCAATCCTGCTGCAATATAAAAAGCTAACGCATCCTTAAGATTAGTTTCTAGTTCATCCGAATCAATCGGCATTGTTACACAGTGTAAATTCGCAATAAATACCGATAAATCATAATCATCTTGACTTAAAACAAAAGGCTTTAAAGCCCCAATATAATTCCCTAAGGTTAATTGACCTGTAGGTTTAATTCCACTAATCATTCTCTTTTTCATATGTACCCCCTTGATTAAAAATTTCATCTGCTTCTTCTTGACTTATATATTTTTCATCAACAAGACGCGCTAAAACATGTTTCTGGCGTTTGTGAGCTCCCTCATAATTTGTACTTAATTGATAAACAGAAGGTGCTTGAGGAATTCCCGCTAACAATGTAGCTTCAAAATCAGATAGATCTAAAGCCGATTTATTAAAATAGCCATCACTAGCAGCATAAATACCAGTATAGCCATCACCATAATAAATAATATTTAAATAGATTGTTAAAACTTCATTGACATGATATTCATTCAATAAATCTCGAGCTATTAAATATTCTGATACTTTTCTTCGTAAAGATGCTGAATGATCAAAATATAAATTCTTAGCTACTTGTTGAGGTATTGTTGATCCACCTTCCAACATTTTGAAATTTTTTAGATTAATCCAGATTGCTCTTGAAATCGCCCTATAGTCTAAAGGTGACTTTCTGTGATATAAACGAGAATCTTCGGTCGCAACCACGGCATTTTTAAGCATCGGTGAAATTTGATCGTATGAAACAAAGTCATCCCGATTATATATTTGCTGAATTTTACTATCTAAATTATTTTCCCTCATTAAATCCTCATAATCTTTATATCCAAAATACATGATTACAATACTAACAATCACAAGAAGACTAAGAAGACTTAACATTAGTTTTTTTATAAATTTTTCCATCTTTAAAAAAAACACAGTTTCCTGTGTTTTATTGTCCCATTGATTTCATGATTTGACGAATTTGTGCTTCAGAAGGTTTTCTACCCATTTGCATATACATCGCTCTAATCATTTTTTCATCAATCGGTGGATTTTCTTTGATTTGTTTCTCAAACATACGTTTTGTAAAGAAGAATGCTGCCACTCCCCCTATTAAAATACCAACAATTAAATTAATAATACTAATTGTAAATTGACTAGCTAAGATTAACATACTTTCACCATCCTTATCATTACTATTTTACATCATTTGAAAGCTAAGTTCAAAGAATTTTAAATAAATTAAAACCCAAAAGGTTGATATAAATCCCCGGTATTCCAGGTGGGTATCCTGTCTTGCAGTAATGGGAATGCTAGTTAGACCAGCTTCACGCCCTGAAAGAACACTTCAGATTCCCTTATATCAATGTGTCGGAATTATATTTCCTTTTGGGCACCTCTATTATAACACATTTTTATAGAAATCATGATATACTATAAAAGAAATTATGTAGAGGTGACGTATGAAATTATCAAATAGTTTTTTTTATACACTCAGAGAAGATGTTAAAGATGAAGACTCAGCAAGTGGAAACCTACTTGTAAGAGCCGGATACATCAAAAAAAGTTCTTCTGGAGTTTATATGTTTATGCCATTAGGACTTAGAGTTCTAAATAAGATAGAAAATATCATTCGCGAAGAGATGACAGCCATTAATTCACAAGAAATGAGCATGCCAACTCTAATTCCAGAAGA
>CAZRNT010000070.1:0-5540 GCA_964601525.1 uncultured Erysipelothrix sp. | reverse complement strand
TGATCTTGTAGCTATTGTGGAATTAATGTCCACCAACACTAGATTTTAAAGAACCTAAAAAAAACTGTGTTTCTTTAGAAACACAGTTTTAATTTACTCTTATTGATTCCAAGCAGCTTCAAATTGAGTTTTGTAAGCTTCAAGTTCTTTAGCGACATTTGAATTTTTATCCGCTAAAATTTTACTCATCATATCTCTTCCCAAGTTATATGCTGGGTCAGCATTTTCAATTACAGGAATAGTAAACATGTTTTCAGTTGAATCAGCAAGAATTGCTGGAACTTTACTTTCTGTTGTATTCTTGTATTCATCACTATTAACAACTGAAGTTCTAACAGGAGCATAACCTGTTCCTAATGCCCATTTTAATTGTACATCTGGTGACATTAAGTAGTTCATGAAGGCAACTGCTGCAGTTTGTTCTGCTTCGCTTGCTTCATTAAACATATAAATGTCTGTACCTTGTGACAAGTTAATTTCACTTGGACGAGGTGCTACACCATAATCAAATGCTCCATCAATCGCTTTAACAACATGTTTTTCACCAGCCATTGAACCAACATTCATTGCTAATACTCCTGAACCTAAATCTGATGATAAATATTCACCAGCATTTGCCATCTTGAAGTAGCCTTCTTTAACTCCATCAAAATAGTAATTAACAACTTTTTGACTTGCTTCACTTGTGACATCTAAATCCTTATTAAACTCAACACCTTCATTTTTCATTCCGATTGCATAGTAGTTATTTAATGAATCAAATCCTGCACCAATAACTTTACCTTCTGATTTTTCAAAGATTGTCTTTGAAGCAGCAGCAAGTTCTTCCATTGTTGTTGGAACTTCAACACCATATTCTTCTAACATATCTGCATTATAATATAGAACTTCTGCTGATTTATTAAATGGTAAACCATATTGAACACCTTTAATTTTACCTGCATCTAATAATGTCTTATTAATGTCATCTAAATCATTAATTTTATCCATGAATGGAGCTAGATCAACTAGTAATTCATCTTCTGCTGCATTCCATAACCAGTTTGGATAAGCTTGTGTGATTGTAGGTAAATCTTTTGGTGAAATTAAAGTTGTATTAATTTTTGCTTGTAAATCCGAATATTTTCCTTGGTTTTGCAATGTAACTTTAATATCTTTGTGTTCTTTCATAAATGCTTCAGTAATTTCTGTTAACATTTCTTCCTGTGGTCCATTCATTGCATGCCAGAAAGTAACTTCTGTTTCTTCTGACTTTGCATTACATCCAACCAATGCTAACACTAATAATAGAACCATAAAATATTTCTTGATATTTTTCATTTTATATCTCCTTTAAATAGTTTTTCCTCGTACTGGTAAATACCTGTTTCCATGTGGATTCTCTAAACGTTCTGGTTGTAGAGAATGAATTGGAATCAGTAAATCTGTTTGAATCAAATCAACAATTCGATCTAAATCTTCTACTTTAGCATGACCGGAACAAGCCAATCGCTTAAATTCAACATTGCCATCTTTAAGTTTTTCTAAAAACGGAGCATATGCTGGATCAAAGTCTCCTAGCGGTGTTGCGTCACTATGGATATAGACACCACCTCCTTTAAGATTTTCAAATTTATCAACCACTTGCCATAAATATTTCGATTCATCATTGATAAGATCTTCATAAGCAAGTTTTAAAGACTTATCAAGTTTATAGTTATCATCATTACCATAATAAGGGACATCCATATCTAAACATTCTTTAAGAATGTGAGCAAATGAAGCTTCCATAACAACTTCTCTAGGACTTTGTTTTACAATTTGTTCCATTCGCTTCACATTTGCTGGATAGCAATTAAAAGTCACTTGTTTATTAGGATTATCATTGACCGTTTTAACAATTTCATCAAGAAGATCTTGTTCACTTGAAATTTTATTTTCTATTGGTTTTTCATCATCACTTATAAAGCTGATAGAAACACCTTCAATAATCAATACGTCTGCACCATGTGCGGCTTCGATAAACTTAAATGAATCCTCTTTATCAAAACCATGGAGTCGTAAATCACCTGTATATACAATGAACAAGTCAGGTGTTTTAATTAATAATCCACAAGCACCATAAGCATCATGATCAACACGCATCAATTGCACATCAATTTTACCAACTTGAACATGCTCCTTATTCTCACATGCAATAACATCTCTTGTAAAACCATCACTAGTATCAAACTTAGGTAAAATAAAGTCATTGTTTGCATTAAGACTTTCTAATAAGACCTTTGTTTCTTTTAAAGCATATAAAGGAATCTTAGGATCTAAGTAGTTAACCATCCTTGTATGATCTAAATGAACATGACTTAAGAAAACTGCAGTTTCCTTAGAAGCATCTTTTGATTCAAATGGATAAGTATAATTCAAATTTGGATCATATACTGAATCCAAGTGAGGAATTAAACGATGTTCAATTAGAGTTTCAATTGACTCATCTTTCAAATTCAATTCTGGTTTAAATTCTGTACCAAAGTCAAAGAAAATGCGAGCATCTTCATATGCCACTTCGATAACTGTTCCCCCTATAGTTAGTATACCACTATGGAAGGTAATTTTTGTCTTCTTATCCTTTAATTCCATTTTTAGCTACCCCCTTAATAATTTCCTTTCTAAACTTGAAATAAATCAATAAGACAGGAATGATTGTTAAAGTCGCAGCTGCCATTTGTAAATGAACATCACTACCACTCTCAGTTGTAAATGCCGAAAGACCATTATTCAACAACCTTAAACTCTTATCATTAGTGACAAGTAGTGGCCATAAGAATGAATTCCATCCAGATATAAAGCTAAGAATTCCTACTGTAACCAATGCTGGTTTGGCTAAAGGAATCATAACTTTCCAAATAAATTCTAAATCACTTGCACCATCAATTTTCGCAGCCCTATAGTAAGATATAGGAATACTCTTTAGATAACCTTGTAAATAATAAATATAAAAGATACTTGTTAAAGATGGAATAATTAATGCCGCATACGTATTTAATAATCCCATTCTCGCAATTGTCTGATAATTGGTAAAGACAATCGATTCATAAGGAACCATAAGCAATGAAACTAATACCATCAAAATAACATTCTTATGTTTAAACTCTAATTTAACTAAAGCAAATGCTGCTAAGACAGCTGTTATTAGAGTTGATAAAGTAGTTACCAAAGAAACAAAAACAGTATTGAAGAAATACCTTAAGAAAGGTGCACGATTAAATACTTCAACATAGTTTTTAAACTGGAAAACCTCCGGTATAAATGTTGGCGGAACTCCTGTAGCTTCTTTATATGTCATCAATCCAGCAAGAATCATATAAATAAATGGGAAAACTGTAATCATAGCAAGGAGTATAACAAACAGTAAAGATAATATATTAACAATTCTTTTCATCATTACTCCTCAACTTTCTTAATAATATAATTTTGAATAAAAGTAAAAATTAAAATAAGAACAAACAATATAACTGTTGCTGCCATGGCAATACCAGGACGGCCAGCAATATGGAATTTATCATAAATATAGAAAACAGCAGTACTTGCACTATTCGCAATTCCAGCAGTACCTCCAAATAAAGCATATACCTGAGTATAAACTTTAAATGCACCTATGAAATTAACAGTTAATAAGAAGGTAATAGTTGGTATTAATTGAGGGAAAGTAATTCTTTTGAATTTTTCCCAATTACTAGCGCCAAACATATCCGCAACTGTGTAGTATTCTGAATCTATATTTCTAAATCCTGCTAATAAGATAATTATATTGAAAGCAAGTCCTGACCATACTCCAAAGATTATCAGAGTAGGAACACTCATGCTAACGCTATTCAACCAGTTAACAGGTGCAATGCCAAAAAGCGCTAGAAAATAGTTTATAATTCCATAATTTGTATTAAAGAAATATCTAAAGACAATACCAATAGCTACGGTACTTGTAACATAGGGAATGAAAAATATTGTTTCAAAGAAATTTTTATGTTTAATCTTTTCAAAAACTAACCAAGCTAAAAGCATGGAAATTAGTAAAGAAATTGGAACAACTAAAAACGCATAGAAAGCAGTATTTTTCATTGCAGTATGAAAGTTTGGGTCTTTAAGGACACTTGCATAATTTTCTAAACCAGCAAATTTAGGTCTTAATAATGTTCCCGAGTGGAATGACATCCAAAAAGATCTAAATAAAGGATATATATTAAATACGAAAATAATTAGAAGTGCAGGGAATAAAAATAACCATGCTTTGGGTTGATTCTCAGCACTATATTTTTGGAACCTTTTCATTAGTAGACACGATCCCCATTCTCTTTAAAGATAAATGTTCGATGATAATTGAAATCACAATTAATCTTATCGTCTTCTAAAATAACATTCTCAATTTTGACAATTGATTTAGCATTCACATCATCAATCTCAAAATTAACAATTCTTTCTCTACCAATTAATTCAACAGTATTAACATCAGCTTCAAAAAGATTGTATTCATTAGAAATTAAAATATCTTCAGGTCTTACACCTAATAAATAATCTCCATCAACTAATTCTTCTTTAATACGACTTGATTCTAAGCGATCTTTTGAAAACTCAAATCCATTAGCATGAATCATGTCACCCTTAATTGTTATTGGGAAAATATTAATAACTGGATTACCAATAAATTTCGCAACAAAAAGATTATTAGGTTCTAGGTATAAATTTTGTGGATCATCATGTTGTTGAATGATACCCTCATCCATTAAGACAATTTTATCACTAATTGATAAAGCTTCTTCCTGGTCATGGGTAACAAAAATAGTAGTGATACCCACTTCTTTAACTAATCTTCTAATTTCTTCTCTAATTTGTAATCTTAAACGAGCATCAAGGTTACTCAAAGGTTCATCTAAAAGAAGTACACTTGGATTTTGTACCAATGCACGTGTAATAGCAACACGCTGTTGTTGTCCACCAGACATTGTTGCAGGTTTTTTATTTTCTAATTCTTCAATGCTTGTTAGTTTCATAAATTTACGAGCAATTTCTTTTGCCTCATCCTTAGGCATTTTTTTATCGCCAACACTTAATGGGAACATAACATTTTCTAAAACAGTCATGTGTGGATATAAAGCATAGTTTTGAAACACGAATCCAATATCGCGATCTTTAGGATGCTGATCTACCATTGACTCTCCATTTCTTAAAATTTCACCATCAGTAGGATCTAACAATCCAGCTATTAAATTCAATATTGTTGTCTTTCCGCAACCACTTGGACCTAACAAACAAACAAGGTCACCTTCCTCAATAGAAAAACTTACAGATTTTAACGCTTCAAAGCCATTATCAAAGACTTTGCGCAATCCATTTATTTCAATCATTAAATGTCCTCCTTAAGATATTTGGCACATTGCCTAGCAATTAGAAAATGAAACATTTTTTCATTAATTCCAATCACCTTATTATTATAACAATCATTTTAGATTTTTGTTAACTTTTAGCCATATTTCTCATATATTATCTAATTATTAATGTAAACTTAATAA
>CAZRNT010000069.1:0-5576 GCA_964601525.1 uncultured Erysipelothrix sp. | reverse complement strand
TTACATACTCCAATTGTACCTTTAGCAAATGCATCAAATTCAAAGACACCCATTGGGCCATTCCATACAACTGTTTTCGCACCTTCTAATTCTTTTTCAAAAAGTGCAATTGTCTCAGGTCCAATATCCAAGCCCATATAGTCTGCTGGGATTTCTGTAGATTTAACTACTTTGTGTTCTGCATCAGGAGCAAACTCCTTCGCAACAACAGTATCTACAGGTAAAATTAATTTACCATCAGCTTTTTCAAGAATTGATTTCGCAACTTCAATACGATCTTCTTCTAATAATGAAGTACCAATTTCATATCCTTGAGCTTTGAAGAATGTATAAGCCATTCCTCCACCAACAATAACCTTATCTGCAACTTCTAATAAGTTTTCGATAACATTAATTTTATCACTAACTTTCGCACCACCTAAGATAGCAACGAAAGGACGTTTAGGTGAATAAATTGCCTCACCTAAGAACTTAACTTCTTTTTCAACTAAGAAACCTAATGCAGAAGGTAAGAATTCTGCGATTCCTACTGTTGAAGCATGGGAACGGTGAACCGTACCAAATGCATCACTAACGAATAGTTCCCCTAAACTTGCCCAGTAACGTGCAAGATTTTGGTCATTCTTAGTTTCTCCTATTTCATAACGAGTATTTTCCATTAAAACAATCTCGCCATCCTGTAATGCTGCAACAGCATCTTCTAAATCTTTACCACGAGTTGCAGGAACAAAAGTAACTTTTGTATCTGGCAACAATTCTTGTAAACGATTTGCAACAGGAGCTAAAGTATTTTTAGCTTTATCTGCTTCTGTTTTTTCAGCATCCTTATGGTTGATTTTACCTAAATGCGACATAAGAATAACTTTCGCATTATGTTCAACTAGATAGTTAATTGTAGGTAAAGCCCCCATAATACGATTATCATCAGTAATGACGCCATCTTTTAATGGAACGTTGAAGTCAACACGAACAATTACGCGTTTACCAGCAACATCCAAATCACTGACAGTTCTTTTAGCCATAATTTCCTCCTTATTTACGACTACTATTATATCAAATATAATGAGCCTTCACAACGAAAACAGTAAACTTGTCGACTAATTCACAAAAACAAGCAGGATTTACATTACTGTATACCCTGCTTGTGCAATTGCTTGCTTTGCTGCATAAAGTGCATCATTATCGCCCTCAATTGTAACCGTCTTATTTGCTAAACTGATTTCATACTGTAAACGCGTGTTATCCAATTCACTTTTTATACGCTCTACACACTTTTCACAATTCATATCCTTAACAAAAACAATTCTTTTCATACGATTACCTCCTTCTTATATTCTAATCGATACCCGCTTTAAACGCAACGCATTCAAAACAACAGAAATCGATGAAAATGCCATTGCCGCACCAGCAATCATCGGATTCAAAAAGGGACCATTAAACAAAACATGGAACAAGCCCGCTGCAAAAGGAATACCAATCACATTATAAGCAAACGCCCAAAATAGATTTTGTTTAATCGTTAAAAGAGTTCTATTCGATAATTTTAAAGCAAACACTAAAGAACGCATATCATCTTTAATTAATACGATATCTGCTGAATCAATCGCAACATCTGATCCATTAGCCACCGCAACACCAACATCTGCCTTGGTCAACGCAACCGCATCATTGACACCATCACCAACCATCAAAACCTTAGAGTCAGCCTGAAATTTCTCAACCCAATAAGATTTTTCATCCGGTAAGACCTCCGCAATAACTTCATCAATTCCTAAATCATCAGCAATTGCTTGTGCTGTAATCGAATTGTCTCCTGTCAACATAACAATTTTCTTACCCATTTCATGAAGCGTCTCTACAAGCTCTTTAGACTCATCTTTAATAACATCCGCAATACCAAATAAAGCAAGCACTTCATTATCAATGCTTAAATATATAACTGTTTGACCCTTTCCTGACCACTCATTAAACTCATCATCAAAATGAGTCAGATCAAGAGAGTTTTCCTTCATCAAAGCCTGATTACCAACAAGAATATTTTTACCATCCACTATCCCTTGAACACCACGTCCAAATAAAGCCTCAAACTTCTCAACTTCATATTTAATCCGATTCTCATCTACCATAGCCTTCGATAAAGGATGTTCCGATCGAGATTCAATGGAAGAAAGTAAATCTAAAACATAATCCTCATCTTCATGAAGAATTTTATAGTTAAGCAATGTTAATGTACCTTTTGTTAAAGTCCCTGTTTTATCAAAAATAACAGTCTCAATCTTTGAAGCAGATTCTAAAGCACTTGCTGACTTATAGAAAACACCTTGCTCAGCACCACGACCAGTACCTACCATAATAGCAGTTGGCGTTGCTAATCCTAATGCACAAGGACAAGCAATAACTAAAACAGATATAAAGATTGTTAGTGACAGTTCTAAATCAGAAGTAAATGCAAACCATAAAACAAAAGCAAGTATCGCCAGCGCAAATACAACTGGTACAAAAACAGCAGAAACTTCATCTGCCAAACGAGCAATCGGCGCTTTATCGTTTTGAGCTTCTTCAACCATTTTTATAATCTGCGATAACTTTGAATCAGACTGTAATCGATTCACTTTAATTTCTAAAGTTCCACTAACATTTGTCGTTCCTAAACTAACCTCATCTCCTATTGACTTATCAACAGGTAAACTTTCACCACTCAACATAGACTCATCAACACTACTATTTCCATAAATAACCAAAGCATCCGCAGGTATATTCATTCCTGGCTTAACTAAAAGAATATCATCTACTTTTACTTGTGATAACTTGACTCTTTTTTCAACACCATCATTATACAAAATAGCCTCATCAGGTTGTAAAGCTAAAAGAGATTGTAAAGAAGACTTTGTTTGTTCCTTACTTTTATCCTCTAAATAGTTACCTAATTTAATTAAAGCCAAAATTACGACAACACTTTCAAAATATAAATGATGAATAAATTCAAAATTTCCCATCACAATTTGAATTAAACCATAGAAACTATAGACAAATGCAGCGATGGTTCCAACAGACACTAAGGAATCCATATTGGGATAACGTTTTAAAAGTGCTTTAATGCCACGTTTATAGATATCAAAGTTTAAATAAATCACCGGAATAGTCAGGATTAATTGTAAAAAAGCATTACGAAGAGGATAAGTTCCAGCATCTAAAAAAGAAGGAATTAATGATCGATTAATCATTGGAGCCATTGTCAAATAAACAATTAAAAAAGCAAAAACCAAGGAGATCTTCAAAGCTTTATTATCAACATTTGATTCAAGCACAAAACTAGGACTATAACCTATCTCCTCAATCATTCCAAATATTTCATGCTCACTGATTAAAGCAGGATCATAATTCAAACTGAGCTCTTGTTCCATTAAATTGATATGCAAATCAGTAATTCCAGAATGACTAGCTAAATATGTTTCTATTGAAGAAACACAAGATGCACAGGTCATATCACTAACCTTAAAATGCAAAGACTTTAAATGGCTTAATTTATAACCAGCTTCAGACACCGCTTGTTCCAAATCCTTTTCCAAGACATTATCTTTCATCTTTACACTTGCTGTATTCATCATCAAATTAACTGAAACTTCTTGAACTCCATCTATGCCTTCTAAAGTCTTAGCAACATGACTTTGACACGATGCACAAGTCATACCCTCTACATTAAATTTTACTTCTTTCATATAAACACCTATCCTATCATTTTATGCATTAAATTAATTACTTCATCAATTTTTTCTTTACCATTACCTTCTTCAAATGCCTCAGTTACACAATGCTCCATATGTTGTTTCAATAAAGCATCATTAGCTTTTTTCAACAACGCGATGGTTGCGAGAACTTGATGAGATACATCAACACAATAACGATCATCCTCCATCATTTTCATCACAGCGTTCATTTGTCCCTGAGCATTTTTCAAATATTTCATAGCTTCTTTTTTCTTCATGCTACCCCTCCCTATGGGGGTATAATAGCACCATTTTTAAAAATAGTAAAATCTTTTGCAATAAAAAAGACGCATATGCGCCTTACACTAATCTATTTGAATATCTGCAAATTGAAGATCAATTACTTTTCCCAACTCTTTTGGATTAATTTCAACTTGTAAACCAATTTTACCTGCCGATACAATAATACTCTCTTTTGATAAAGCAGTTTCATCAACAATCGTTGGAAACACCTTCTTCATTCCTATCGGTGAACAACCACCTCTAAGATAACCCGTAACTTTTGTGAGATCCTTTAGATGAAGTAAACTTAATTTTTTAACATTAAAAGCAGATGCTATTTTTTTCATATCAACTTCAGCCTCAATAGGAACAATACCAACATAATAAGCATCATTGCCTTCAAACACAATCGTCTTATAAATTTTATTAATCGGTTCTTTAATCTGCTTGGTCAATCCTATTCCATCATCCAACTTTTTCTTATCATAAGCATGAATCTTGTATGTAATTTTATGCTGATCTAAAATTCTCATCGCGTTAGTTTTCTTGATTTTCATTATTACACCTTCTGTTTGAATTAATTATTACACATTTTTAATGAAGTAAACAATAAAAAAATCGCCGAAGCGATTTTATTGATTAATAGCTGTGTCTAAAGCAATTTCCATCATTTTTGTGAATGCTGTTTGACGTTCTTCAGCACTTGTAACTTCTTGAGTTACAAATGAATCTGAGATTGTTAGAATACAAGCTGCTTGTTTTCCTAGTTTATTCGCATTAGCAAATAAAGCAAATGATTCCATTTCTACACATAGGACATCATGTTGATTTCTTATGTCTTCCCAAGTTTTCCCAGAATCACGATAGAATACATCTGAACTGTGAATTCTTCCTTCGATTACTGGTATTTCTAATTTCTTTGCACTTTCAAGTAATGCGTCGTTTAATTTTTTACTTGGTTTGAGTACATCTTCCTCATAACCAAATGCAACTTTTGCAAATGATGATTCACTATATGCTGAATCTGATAATACGACATCATAAACATTTGCTTTTTCTGAATATGATCCTGCTGAACCAATACGGATGATGCTTTCAACATCATAGACTGTATAAAGTTCGTATGAATAAATCCCAATACTTGGCATTCCCATACCTGAACCCATAACAGATACTTTCTTACCCTTATATGTTCCAGTATAACCAAACATATTTCTAACAGTATTAAATTGAACGACATCCTCTAGAAATGTTTCGGCAATAAATTTTGCTCTTAGTGGATCTCCAGGCATTAAAACTACCTTGGCGATATCTCCTTTTTTAGCATTAATATGTGGTGTTGACATAAACTTCCTCCTTTATACTAAAATTATACCACAAGTCAATGTTAAGTTTTGAACAAAAGAAATCTATTGTAATTCCTTACTTAAATCTATAAAATATATTATGATTTTAAAAATAAAAGCTTTGTAATTGATATACATGATAATTGCCATTCGTATTTGAGATAAGAAACAGGCCTATAATTAATTATAGAAAGGCTCCCCTTCTATATTTTCTTGCTATTAGATAGAGGTTAACTGTATA
>CAZRNT010000068.1:0-5754 GCA_964601525.1 uncultured Erysipelothrix sp. | reverse complement strand
CCATTATGATCAAAGCATTTTAATATTAGCCCATTATGCATATGTCCTGACAAAATTAAATCCGCTTTTGTTATTTGTTTACTATATTTTAAAGTTAATGGATTAAAAACACATACAGGAGATATTTGGGGCGATACCCTAGAGACTCAAGATATCAATAGCTTTACTGAAGAAGAATTGTTATCTGTTCTAAGTTCATTTATAGGCAAACAAAAACAAAGAGTTCCAATGGTTTCGGCCAAAAGGGTTGATGGTAAACGCCTATACCAATATGTTTTGGAAAATAAAGAACTTGAAACACAATATACAGATATTGAAATATATAATATTGACTTGCTTTCATTCGCAGATGAAGAAATTGAAATAAGAGCTCAAGTTTCTAATGGAACCTATATACGCAGTCTTTGTGAGGATATAGCAGATAAACTAGATAACCTAGGAAGTATGTCCTATCTTAATCGAGAGCAAGTTGGTAAATTCACATTAGAAGATGCAATTCGTTTGGAAGAATTAAATTTAGAAACAAAACTCTTGCCAGTAAAAGAACATTTAAGATTACCTGTCTTAGATGCTCAAGAGCACCAGAAAGCGATCATGTATGGGCAAAGACTTATTTTAGATACTAAGTATGATGACTTAGTACTTGATGCGGGTGACTTCTATGCTGTGTATACAAGAGAATCAGAAAATACATTTAAATCTATTAGGGGGTTATGGTAATGAAACAAAGAGTTATTAAAGATCATCGAGAATTATTTCAATCAGATTATGAAATCGCAGCTTGTATCGGTTATTTTGATGGTGTCCATTTAGGTCATCAAAAACTAATCACAGAAACAATAAAGATTGCGAAAAATAAAAATATTCGTTCAGCACTTATAACTTTTGATCCAGATCCTTGGACTGTAATTAATAATAAAAATAAAGTTAAACATATCACACCTATGAAAGAAAAAATTCGTTTGATTTCCGAACTAGGAATCGATGACTTAGTGATTGTTAAGTTCACAAAGGATTTATCAAAATTAAGCGCTCAAGATTTTATTGAACAGGTATTAATCCCCTTAAAAGTCTCTGATTTAGTTGTCGGAGAAGATTTTAAGTTTGCTCATAAAGGTTCAGGAAATGTAGCTTATCTACAACAACATGCCCATATCTTTTTTGATACACATGTCCTAAGCTTTGAAAAAGAGGAAGCTGATAAAAAAATAGGTACAACAGCAATTACACAATCTATTTTAAAAGGTGACTTTGCTCAAGTATCATCACTTTTAGGACGTGACTATACAATTTCTGGTTATGTCAAACAAGGAAATAGAGAAGGAACTCGCATAGGTTTTCCTACAGCTAACTTGGAAATTGTTGATGAGTATATTATTCCACCAATTGGAGTATATGCAGGCTATGTAGAGGTTAAAGGTAAACGTCATAAATCTGTTCTAAATATTGGTCACAATCCTACTTTTAATCAATCGGATGAATTATCAATAGAAACACATATACTAGATTATAATGAAATCATTTATGGTGAATTATTAAAGCAAAGTTTTGTACTAAGATTAAGAGATGAAATTAAATTTGAAAGTATTGAGGAATTAGTCGAACAAATGAATGATGATGTGAAAAAAACATTGGAGATTTTAAGTGATTGATTCAAGTATTTTTGAAATGATTGAGCAAGAGTTCTCAAGTACTAAGGCAAGTGAAATAAAAAGAATAGCTGAAATGGATGCTGTTTATGGCTTACGTTTAAATCCTTATAAAAATAAGGATTTAAGTTATTTTTCTTCTCAAAAATCTGAATTGAATGACAATGTTTTAATTCCTAAATCTTACTCTTACGCTGTTTCCCATCCATTTCATCATGGAGGCGTCTACTACATACAAGATCCTTCTTCAACAATCGCTGTTGAAGAATTAATGCTAGAAAAAGATGATGTAGTTATTGATTTATGTGCTGCTCCAGGTGGAAAAAGCAGTCAAATATTATCGCAAATTCCCGATGGATATTTATTATCAAATGAACTTGATGCAAAGAGAAATAAAAAGCTTTGTGTTAATTTAATGCGCTGGGGCGTAGAGAATTATACAGTTATTGAAGAGGATGCCTTGGATCTTGGAGATAAGTTAGCTTCCTGTTTTACAAAAGTCTTATTGGATGCTCCTTGTAGTGGGGAGGGGCTAATAAGAAGAAAAAAAGATTATAATTTTATTTATAGTGAAGATAAAGCAAGGGAGTTTCAAGCTTTGCAAATAAAATTATTGGACTCTGCTTACAAATTAGCTCAGAATGGAGCAATCATTGTCTACTCGACATGTACTTTAAATCCCATAGAAAATGAAGGGGTTATCAAGTCTTTCTTAGATACATATCCCAAATGTTCTTTAATGGAGATAGATCATCCATTAAAGCATGAGGGAATTCATGGCTTAAGTGAATGTGCAAGATTTTTTCCATCAGAGCATGGAGAAGGTCAATTTATTGCTAAAATAAAGGTTAATAAAAGCTCAGAAAACAATCGATTGCGTTTTAAGGAATATAAAGAAAAATCTAAAATAATAAATGATATAGAATTTAAAGCTGATTTCCAACAAATTGGCGATAATTTATATGGACTTAAAGAACGTGGTTTTCTGGATGAAGCCCTTAAAATACGACATGATGGCTGTTTAATTGCTAGTCAAAAGAAAAACAGGTATGAATTTCATCATAATTTAAGTCAATCAATTGTATTTTCACAATATCTAAATAAAATAGATTTAAAACTTGAAGAAGCATATCGTTATCTTCATGGCTTAGCTTTAAATACAAGTGAAAAGGCTTATTTAATTGTTGCTTACCAAGGTATTAATTTAGGTTTAGTTAAAGCAAATGGTAAACAAGCGAATAATCGTTATCCAAAACCTTTGCGTAATCGTTTTGAAAAGTATCCTCAAATTTAAAATAACTTGTAAGTAATTTTAAAAATTGTGTCTTCGTCTTTTGTTTTAGATAGTAATTTGTTATAATATTGTCAGTAGGTGATAAGATGACAAATGAATATGTTTTAATACAAGATAAGAATATTGGTTTAGGACAAATTGCTGTTGCTAGATCGGTAGTGGATCATATTGTTTCAATTACTGTTTATGAAGATGATAATATATTTTTAGCTCATAAGAAAGCAGTTGTAATTGAAGATAAAGGTGATCACCTTTCAGTTTACTTAGAAGTCAAAGTACAGTACGGACAAGATGTTGAAAGAGCATGTCAAGCATTGCAAGACAAGTTACAAACAAGTCTTGAGTTAATGATTGATTATAAAGATACAGAGATTAATATTTCTGTTGTTGGATTTAAGTTTAATTAGTTAGAAGCAGATTAACTGCTTCTTTTAATGTGGAGGTTTATATGTCACGATTGTTGAATAGAGAAAATGCATTAAAAGTAATTTATATCGACTTGGTTAGAGATGATCTAGAAGTGGATATGATTTTAAACGATTTCAATTTTATTAGTTCGGTCAGTGATTTTATCGAACCCCTAACATTGGATGATGAAATGACTGCTGTCATTAAAAGAGCATCAGAGCGTAAGGATATTTATGCTTTGGCTTTAGAACAGTATTTAAATAATTGGCGTTTCAATCGATTAGGCTTTATGGAGCAAGCGCTTCTTATTTTAGCATGTGCTGAATTAGAGATTGGTCTTCAAGATAAAGTTGTTGTTGTTAACGAGGCAGTCAGAATGGCAAAAATTTATGCTGATGATGATTCGTATCGTTTAGTAAACGGGGTGCTTGATGCACTATGATGAATGAACATTTAACTGTTAGTCAACTTGTGCACACAATAAAGCAAACCGTTAATCAAAGTGAATCACTAAAAAATGTCGCGCTTATTGGGGAGCTATCTAATTTCAAACCTCATTATAGCGGGCATTTTTATTTTACAATGAAAGATGAAAATACCAGAATTGACTGTGTTATGTTTGCCTCGAATAGTTCCAAAGTTAAATTCCAACCTAAAGATGGTGATAAAGTCATTATCACAGGATATTGTGATGTTTATCTAGCAAGTGGAAAAATTCAAATGTACGCACAAACAATGTCACTTGATGGATTGGGTGATCTTCATATACGTTTTGAGGAATTAAAGAAAAAATTGCACAAGGAAGGTTATTTTGATCCTAGTTTGAAAAAACAATTGAAATCCTATCCAGAATCAATTGCAGTTATATGTGGAAAAAATTCTGCTGCTCATGCTGATATCACAAAAACGCTTAAAGAAAGATGGCCTCTTGCTAAACAATACGATATTTTTGCCTATGTTCAAGGTGAAAATGCGGTTGGAAGTGTCATGGATGCCATTAAAAAAGCTTGGGAGATACCTAATCTAGATACTATCATTTTATCTCGTGGTGGGGGCTCTATTGAGGATTTATGGGCTTTTAATAATGAAGAGCTTGTTAAAATGATTGTTTCTTCTAAAATTCCAATTGTCTGTGCTATTGGGCATGAAAGTGATACAACGCTGGCTGAATTGGCTTCAGATTATCGTGCTGCAACACCAACTGCGGCAGTAGTTGCTGCAGTTCCATCTGTACTGGATGTTAGAAAAAACATAAGGGATTACATGAATTCTTACTATCTGATGGTAAAGAGAAGAGAAATTGAATTAAATAAAACATATTCAAATTTAATTGATCAGTCTTATCTATCAAATCCCGAAAGATTCTTTGGTCTAAAACAGCAAAACATAGACGAAATAAATATGAAATTCACAAAAGTTTTAACGAGATTTCAAAATGTTTCGAAATCTATTGCTATGCTTGAATCTAAAATTGTTCATGATTTTGATAGTTTGACTAAAGACAAAAGAAATGTACTCATTAAATTTAATGAAGAATCCTATTATAAATTAGAAAGAAAAATTAGTTTTCAAAGTAATAATTTGCAGTATCTACAACCTAATTCGCAATCTTTACTGTCGCAAATTAATTTATATAATTTCGAAGTAGAAAATAAGAATAAAGAAATTAAAAATACGATGAATAATTTTATCACAAATAAGCAAAAATATTTTATTTCTCTGATTGATCAGCTTGATGCAGTTTCACCTTTGAAAATTATGTCGCGTGGATTTTCAATTGTGAGTGTTAATGATGAAATACTTAAGTCTATTGATAGTGTAGAAATAGAAGATATTTTAGATATTCGTCTCCAAGATGGTATAATAAAGGCAGAGGTTAACGCAAAGAAAGGGCTTGAATAATTTATGGATAATTTTAATTTTGATGATGCAATGAAGCGTCTAAAAGTAATATCTGATGAACTTTCAAATGAAACAATCGAAATGGATAAGGCTTTAGCTTTATTTGAAGAGGGTTTAGATTTATCTTCAAAGTGTCAAAGTAAGTTAAATGAGTATGAACAAAGAGTAAATGACTTAGTAAGTAAGCATCAGGGAGGTTCAAGTGAAGGAAATAATTAATAAGGCTTTAAAAGAAAGTTTGGTATTTTTACCTGAATCCCTTGTAAAAGAATCGATGGAATATTCTTTATTAAATGGTGGTAAAAGATTGAGGTCACAAGTACTCTTAAGTATCTTGAAAGATTATAACGTAGACATAAACAGTGGTCTTCCTTTTGCTTGTTCATTGGAAATGATACATACCTATTCTTTAGTACATGATGATCTTCCAGCGATGGATGATGATAATTATCGTCGTCATAGATTAACAAATCATAAAGTATATGGTGAGGCTACGGCTAT
>CAZRNT010000067.1:0-5882 GCA_964601525.1 uncultured Erysipelothrix sp. | reverse complement strand
ATCCAAATACCGGCATAATTTCAGCAACTTTACGAGCTCTATCCAATAACTCATCTTCTGTATAATCTGGTAAATGTCCCATACTTAATAAAACTGCATCATAATTATATTTTTTTGCAATTTGGGCTTCATTACATGCTTGTTGAGTTGGACCAGCAAGACCAGCAATCATGATTAAGTCATCAGCAATATTTCGCTTACTTGCTTCTTCTGAAGCTATTCTTAAAACATCTTCATAGAGATTGAATTCAGGATCACGAATCTCAAATTGTGTCGTATGCACTCCAACGGCAATCCCACCTACTCCAGCATCAATGTAATAGTGAGTTAAGGCTCTTTGATTGAGTTCATCCAAGCTGCGATCTTCATTAAGTGCGAGTGGATGAGCAGGTATCACTGTCCCTTTTCTTAATAGTTCAAGTTTTTTCTCATTCACTAGTACTTTCCTTCTCTTTCTTGGAAGTGAGTTGGTTTGTCGATCATCGCACCATTTTCCATGATCCATGTTGCGACAAGTTTAATCATCTCCCGAATTGTTGTTTGAGGATAGCCGAATACTTCATGAGATTTTGAAGCATTGTTAAGAAGTGCTGTACTTGACTCCTCGCCGACAAATTCGACACTTTTCCCCATTATTTCAGCAAATCGTTCTGAAATCCAACGTACCGATAGTGTTTCTGGCCCTGTAATATTCATTATGTTTGCAGGAACAGTACAATGCAACAAGCTACGAATTGCCATCTCGCTCGCATCTGGCTGCCAGATAACATTGACTTGGCCCATTGTTACGTCAACAGGTCGTCCTTCATAGACTGCCGTTCCAAGTTCAACGAGTACCCCATAACGAACATCTATTGCATAATTAAGACGATAAATTAACATCTCTGTATTGTTTGTTTTGGAGAAATGTTCAAAAATTCTTTCTCTCCCTAGACAAGATTGTGCATACTCCCCAATAGCATCTGGCATAAATTCTTCAGATGGCGCAGCATCTTTGACATCAACAAGCGGATAAACACATCCCGTTGAAAATGCTACTATTCTTGAATCTTTATAATGCTCGGCAACACGCCCTGGTAAATAACTATTTAAGGCCCATGTATAAGACTCATTACCCGTACTTCCAAATTTATAGCCGACCATGTAAATAACATTTTTCACCTTGGGCAGAGCCGCTAATTCTTCGTCATTCATGAAATCAGCAACAATCGTTTGAACACCAAGATCTTCAAGTTCTTTTCGAGACTCTGGTCCTCCTGAAAATCTGGCTACCCCGTACACTGTCGTGTTTTTATTCGCTTTCTTTAATGCATCCATCAAAAGAGCCGACAAGTTATAGCCAATTTTTCCACTAACACCAAGTATAATAATATCCCCATCAATTTTCTTAACATCCTCAACTAAAGTAGGGGATGCTGTATTCATTTGTTTTTCAATATTCTCTAGTATTGTACTCATTTTTTAACTCTCCTATTCATCGTCATAAGTAAAGCAATGCGTCAAGTACTCACACCCTCGCTGAGATAATTCTTCATAAACCTTCTCAAAGTTGGTATATGAACTGGGCGTATCATAATATTCCTTAACACTAATTCTATTTTGTTCAAGCAGACGAACGAACTCTGCAGTATTTCTACCTTCCGTCCAACGAACAAATCCGTATGGATAATCAACAGCATCTCGTTCATATGAAGTCTGGTAGCGACCTGGTCCACCTGCTCTTGAAATTCGAATATCAATTTCTTTCGCAAACATTTTTTCACGAGTATAGTGTGGTTGTATGTCTCCAACAATGACTGACTTACCTTTGTCTTTTAACCAATCCAAGCTCTTATCCGTTAAGTAGCTAGCTCCAGATCCTGCACAAAGGAATACCGCATCAGCACCTTTTCCACCACTTAGGATATCCAAATCTTTTTCAAGTTCGACTTCATCTGAATATGTTTTCAAGCCAGAGACATCAGCTAATAAATCCGCTCTGCTTTTTGAACGGTTCAACGCAAGGACTACCATACCTGCATTGTGGGCAATCTGTGCAATCAATTGACCGTAGATTCCTAACCCTACAACAACACAAACCTCACCAAATTGAAGTTCGCCTTGTCGTAGTCCATGAATTGCTATTGCACCCAGTCCCGCAAGAGATGCATCACTTAATGATACTGACTCAGGAACCTTAGCTACTAAAGTTTTCGGGACACTTAGATATGATCGGTGCCCAACATAGGGTGCACCATAAACCGCAACTTTATCACCAACTTTAATACCCTCAACACCAGCACCAACTTCCTCCGCAATCCCTGATGCTGAGTATCCCAATCGAACAATATCTTCTTTAGAATTATTGCTCATGGTTCCTTCAGTTCCAGGACTGACTGCCGAGTATGAAACTTTAACTAAAACATAATTATCTTTGACTTCTGGTTTATCACTGTTATATACGCTGATACGACCATTTTGTGCTCCAATATATTTCATATTTTATTTAACCCCCGTAAATGCAATTCCTTTAGTAAAGTATTTTTGGAAGAACAAGAATATTAAGAATGTTGGGATAAATGATAAGAAGGCACCCGCCATCTCTATTCCAAAGTTTCCTTCTTTTGTTAGAAGTGACGCTAACCCAACAGTAATTGGATACATTTCACTGCTCGTTGTAAAAATCAACGGTGTTAAGAAATCATTCCATGCTGAGATAAAAGCGAATGTTCCAACTGTAGCAATTACAGGTTTTGATAATGGCAACATAATTGAGAAGAATATTTTCATATCACTTGCTCCATCAATTTTAGCTGATTCTTCCAAAGATTTCGGTAATTGAGCCATAAATTGTTTTACTAAGAAAACCCCCATGATTGACCAAACTGCTGGAAGAATTAATGCTGCTCGTTTATTCACTAGATTAAATCCACTAAACATAATATAACGTGGAATGATCAAAACTTGTGTCGGTACCATGACAACTGCCATCATCGACCAAAATAATATTTCTTTTCCAAAAAAATCTTTTCTTGCAAATACGTATCCTAAGATAGCTGCAAAGAACATTTGTAATACAGTCGGTATTACTGAAATAATAATAGAGTTCATTAACCATCTTAAGATTTGTGAATATTTAAATATGTGGCGGAAGTTATTTAGGGTTATCTCATGTGTTTTCAACCATAAGAATGGACTTCCAACCGGTATTTTCGCATCAATAAACGCTCCTGTGATCATAATTATAAAAGGAACTAGAAACGATATACCAAAGATTACTAATATAATATTGCGAATGATTTTCGCTGTTTTTTCGCTCATAATTTCCTCCTAATTATAGTCTACTTGTTTACCAAGGAAACGTTTTTGTATCATTGATATAATAAAGATAAAGAAGAATAATACATATGCCAACACACTTGCATAACCAAAATTAAATGCATTAAAACCTTGTTGATACATATAGAATACAATTGTATTTGTTGCGTAATTTGGACCACCATTTGTTAACAAATAAGCAGAATCAAATATCTGGAACGAACCAATTGTTGTGGTAATTGCAACATATAAATGAATGGGTAATAGAAGTGGCATCGTGATTTTGAAGAATGTTCTAAATCGACCTGAACCATCTATTTCCGCAGCTTCATATACATCATCAGGAATACCTTGTAACCCTGCATAATAATAAATCATCGTATTTCCTACAACCTTGAAAACCGATAGTCCTGCTAACACAATAAGTGCCTGTGTAGAACTTGATAAGAATAATTGCTCTTCAATTCCAAAGATTGATAAAAGTTGATTAATAAAACCGGAACTATTTCCTTTGAACATCCAAGCCCAGATTCCGGATATAACGACAAATGAGGTTACAACAGGAAGAAAGAAAATCCCCTTAAATAGCGTCGCCCATTTACGTTTCAACGATTGAATTAGAACTGCAAAGAACAATCCTAATGCCATAGTTGGCAAAATGTAGTACAGGGAGAATTTAAATGTATTCCAAATTGATCTCCATGCATTCGCATCATTGAAAAATCGTTTCCAGTTGTCAAACGCAATAAACTTGGGACTTCCAACAATTTGATAATCTGTAAATGTAATAATAAAACTAAATATAATTGGCCACACATAGAAAACTGAGAAATGAATTAGTATTGGTACTAAAAATAGATAAATCAGAGAGTGCTTCTTGAAATGACGAAGCACTCTTTGAAATATACTCAGTTCTTGTGGGCTTTTCTTGGTTTCAATTGTTTTGTTAATTTCTTCCATGTTAAACCCTCACATTCTAATTTTTAACTAAAACTCAATTATTTCAAGTATGATTTAATATCTTCTGCTGCTTTATCAGCTGCTTGTTGTGGTGTTAATTTACCTTCAAGCATCGCTTGAACTGCTGCTTGAACATCTGGCATAAACACACGTGCCTCAGAGTTAATAACACCTGGTTTAGCAATCTTTGTTAATTCAGCCATTTGTAACATTTCTGGATTGTCTTTTAAAATGTCCATTGCTGCTTCACGAGCTGGAATATGACCAGTTACTGTGTTGAATCCACGCATATTTTCTTCATTTGTCATGACTTTTACAAACTCTGCTGCTTTAGCTTGGTTTGTGGATGTACTTGCAACAACAAATGCTCCAGTTGTACCATAAGTAACTTCAACTTCTTCTTTTAATGGTGAACCGATTGCGATATCAACATTATTTTCTTTTGCTAAGTTAATCATATTGTTTGCTGACCATGTTGCTAAGATTTTACCTTCTAAGAACATTGATCCTTGGTCATCTGATGTAATTGAATCTTTAGCAATTAAACCATCTTTATACCATTCGTTAATTTGTTCAAATGCTTTAACTGATTTCTCGTTATTGATTGAGATTTCGTTTTTATCATTAACAATGTCTCCACCTGCTTGCCATACTAATGGGTAAAGTGAAGCATTCAATGTATTACCACCTTCGTATGTTCTTGCATAGTAGCCTTTTTCAACCGCTTTTTTCCCTAACTCATTGAACTCTGCCCAAGCTGTTGGTAAATCTTTTTCATCAACACCAAGTTCTGCTAAAATAGCTTTATTATAGAACAATGTTTGTGATTCACGTAAAATTGGTAATCCGTATAATTTTTCTTTATATGTAACAGCTGAAACTGATGTTTCTGTAAATCCACTGAGATCATCTTGACTAATGTGTTCATTTAGATCTGCTAATAATCCTTTCTCAGCAAATTGTGATATTTGGTCAGGAATTAAGTAGAACACATCTGGTCCTTCTTTAGCTGCTAAAGCAGTTGTAATTTTTGTCTCACGGTCTGCCCATGGAATTTCTTCAAATGTTATTTTTGCTTTAGGATTATCTTTTTGGAATTCTTCAGTCATCTTAGCATAAACTGCTTCAATATCTGCTTTCTTCTCTGCACCTACATATGGATGAACCCAAACTGTAAGTTCAACTTCTTCGTTATTAGTCTCTTCAGCTTTCTTTCCACATCCTGCCAGTACTAATAATGATAGTAAAACAATCATTGTATTTCTTATTGCTTTTTTCATCGATTTTCCTCCTACGATTTTTATACGCATCTTCACGATGTACTACGATTACTATGTTTCCAATTTGAGCCGTCTTCTTGAGTCCACCTCCTTATTTGAAAAAATAATAGCTCAAGACTCCTCATTAGGATAAAATTACTATCCAACGTAACAAGGTAATAATCGGTTTTTATAAACATAAGGTTCACATTGATTTACTATGCTTTTCATTTCAAAGTAAACGCCCCTCCCTTGTATACGCTTTCATTATACCCTTTATTGCTATCATAAAAAATTACCGAACTTGCCAATATTTATAACTATCTTGCCTTATCGGCATTAATATCTAGTTAACAGATAATAATT
>CAZRNT010000066.1:1005-5918 GCA_964601525.1 uncultured Erysipelothrix sp. | reverse complement strand
CCACAACTTGAGGCATTTTTGATATCAGCACGTTTTGAGATATTACATTTAGCAAGATCTTCATCACATGGTAAACGCCAAATTTTATCCCCGCTTATTTTTGAAGACTTTTCTAGATTTTTAAAGAAATCATCATCATTTGAAACAACACCAGTAATATCTTTTCCTAATGCGGCAAAGACAGCTCCAGTTAAGGTGGCAATATCAACGATTTTACTTACTTTCTCCTCAGAATGAGCATACCAAATTGCATCTGCTAAAGTTAAACGTCCTTCAGCATCGGTATTAATAACTTCAATGCTCTTTTTGGACATTGAGGAAATGATATCTCCGTTTTTAAAAGCATCACCTGAAATCATGTTTTCACATGCTGCAACAACTGCAACAGCATTTACTTTTGCTTTTTTCGCAGCTAATAAGTTTATGGCGCCAATAACAGCGGCACTTCCACCCATATCTGAATGCATTGTAAGCATACCGGTAGCAGGTTTAATAGCATAGCCACCTGAGTCATAAGTAACACCTTTACCGACTAGACCTAATACATCGTCACTTCCGGGATTATTTATGTATCGTAATACAATTAATTTAGGCTCCTGAGCAGAACCTTTTGCTACAGAAAGAAATGCATCCATTTCTAATTCTTTAATCTCTTCGTATCCTTTGATTTCCACCTCAATATTATTTCTTTCACTGAAATTTTTAGCATCTTCAGCGAGCTGACTTGGTGTCATAAAATTCGCTGGTTCGTTAACTAAATAACGAGCGAAATTAACGTTTTCAAAAATGATAAATGCATCATTAATCAAAGATTCATAATTATTGTTAAGTGCATAAAATGCAATCTCTTCAATTTGGGAATCATCTTTCTTATTTTTATATGTATCAAAAGAATCTAGATGCAATAAATAAGCCTTAATAAACTGTTCGTAGAAAGAATTGATTTTTTCATCCAAAAGAACAATTGCTGGTTTAGTAATTTTTTCTTCTAAACTTAATTTAGCTGCTTTCTTAGCAATCTTATTTACCTCTCTATGATCAAGATCTTCTTCAAGATTGATTTCTAGAAGTAAATTTCTATTCTTACGATCTAATGTACTAAGAAGAAATCTCTTTTCCTCTACGATACTACTTTCAGATAGAATACTACTAATAGAATCATCTAATGATTTAGTATTTACTGATTCTGATTTAACGATAATTGTTAAATCAAAGTCAGTATAATTATAGTCTGATAAATTTCTAATTCTTTTTTTCATAATACGCTCCTTTTCTTATTAAAATGTAACAGTTTTTAGAACTTATGTCGAGTTTTGCCACTTGTAATTTCTTATTTTAATATGTCTAAGTTCAGTATAATAAGATAGATTTATAAAGCTTTAGGTGTTATAGTTTATATATATAGAAAGAATTGGAGAAAAATTATGACTGTAAAAATAATAACGGATAGTACTTCTTACATCGATGATAATTTAGTAAATGAATTAGGGATAGAACTCCTTTCTTTATTTGTTACTTTTAATGATGAAAGCATTAAAGAAATGGATATATCCAATACCGATTTTTATGAAAAAATGGAAAAGGAAGGAATTCCTATATCCTCTCAACCTTCAGTTGGTGACATGCTTTTAACAATGGAAACAATTTTAAAAGAGGGTAATGATATTGTTGCGGTATTTTTATCTTCGAGCATGAGTGGAACTTTTAATAATGCTTATTTAATTGCTCAAAAACTCCAAGATAAGTATCCGGATTCTAAAATTAAAGTAATTGATTCTCAAACGAATTCAATGCAATTAGGTTTTGCAGCTATAGAAGGTGCACGACTTGCGAAAGAAGGAAAGAGTTTTGAAGAAGTCGTTAGCCGAGTGGAAGATGTAGTTCATTCAAGCAGATTTATTTTCATTCCTGAAAATTTAGATTATCTAAAAAAAGGTGGTCGTATTGGAGCGGCAGAAACCTTAATTGGAAACATGCTGAAACTAACTCCTATTTTGACGGTCAAGGATGCTGAGACAAGTGTTTTAAGAACTGTAAGAACTAAAAAGAGAGCCAAATCAGCTCTAATTGAAAAGTTATTGGAAGACCATAATAAATATGAAGTTCAAGAAATTGCAATTCACCATATTAATTGCTTAGAAGAAGCAATAGAGCTTGAGAAAGAGCTTAAAGAGAAAATCGATGTGCAAATACATATTTCTAGTATTGGGCCGGTAATTGGTCTTCATGTTGGTCCAGGTGCCATTGGTTTAGCTTACTATACAAAAAATAGAATAGAAGATTAAAGGAGTAATTATGAATCAGAAAATAAAACTTGTTATGAGTGATATTGATGGAACATTAATTAATAAAGAAAATAAAGTCAGTGAAAGAACTAAAAAAGCAGTGCATGATTTGATTGATTCAGGGATTGAATTTGGCGTAGCTACAGGAAGGAATTATGATAGTGCTGTTGGAATTGTTAAACAGCTAGGTTTAGATCCACATGTAGTTCCAATCGTATCGCTAAATGGAATTATGGTAAATCATGATTCTCTTAATTATCAATTTAAAGATCAAACGATGGGTTATGAGATTTGTAAAAAAATAGGATTGCTTGGTGATAAATATTACATGGGGGTATTGTACTTTTTCGAAGAGAAAGTTTACTTTCACATGGATGATTTATCAGTTAAAGACTTTGAACTTAATGCTGAAGCAGATCTTTTAAGATTCTTTAAAGATGACATTAAAATGCAAAGAATAGACTCTATAGAAGATATAAAGCCATTGTTTGATGCTGGAGAGCTGGTTTTAAAACAAGTCTTTATTCAAAATGATGATTATACAGAATTAGTTAAAGAACGAATTTCAAATGAATTTCCAATTGAGTATGATTTATTAATGGTAGGAAAAGGTTGGGCAGAAATTATGCCTAAATCTGTCAACAAAGGGAATGCTATAAGAGAATATGCTAAATTCCGTGGCATTTCTATGGACGAAATCATGTCATTTGGTGATAGTGATAATGACCTAACTATGATTCAAAAGACAGGTCATGGAGTTGCTATGAAAAATGCAAGAAATTCTCTAAAAGTTCTTGCGGATGCAATGACAGATTCAAATGTTAATGATGGTGTTGCTCAATATATTGAAAAACACTTACTTAAAAAAGCTTAGTTTTTAATATTCTAAGCTTTTTTGTATCATTTAATACTCCGGTCATAACATTTCATTCTAAATCGACTAAGAAATAAATTATAATTTGTGAATGGAGGATAAAATATGAAATTTCTTGTTGAAGCACCTCAGTTTTCCGATATAGGTTTTAATGTGATATTGGGCGGTTTTGGTATGTTTTTACTGGGCATAAAATATTTAGGTGATGGTTTTAAAGATGCAGCAGGACCTAAAATAAGAGATTATATTGAGAAATATACTGGTAATTTATTTTCAGCAATTCTTGTAGGGACTGTAATCACAGCCTTAATGCAATCAAGTACAGCAGCCACTGTAATTTCCATTAGCTTAGTTCGTGCTGGGCTTATGAAATTAGATCAAGCAATAGGAATTTCAGTAGGGGCCAATTTAGGTACGACAGTCACTGCGCTTATGATTGGTTTAAACATCGAGGAATATGGCTATTATTTGGTTTTTATTGGCGCCATGATTATGTTATTTGTTAAAAGAAAGAAATATCAAACCTATGGTCAAATTATATTTGGCTTAGGGATTACTTTTGTTGGTTTAGAATTAATGAGTGATCAATTAATTCTACTTCAAGAATTACCTCAATTTGAACAGTTTTTAATTAAGATGTCAGAGAGCCCATGGCTTGCACTTTTAGCTGGTACCGTAGCTACTGCAGTCATCAATTCATCGATGGCCGTTATTGCATTAGTACAAAAAATATATGCTAACGGGGGAATGTCTATGGTTGCTGCTTCAGCATTTGTTTTTGGTTCAAATGTAGGAACTACACTAACAGCTGTCTTAGCTTCATTAGGTGGTTCAGTATCAACCAAAAGAGCAGGTTGGTTCCATGCACTTTATAATATACTTGGTGCTTTAGTGACGATGATTGTTATTCACCCATATTCTAATTTTATCTTAGCACTCAATCAACGTTGGGGTGGATCACCAGAAATGGCAGTAGGTATTAACCATTTTGTATTTAATCTAGTCTGGGTGATTGGAATCATCCCATTTATCCCAGCATCAATTAAATTACTAGAAATATTGATACCGGGAGAAGACCGTATTCAAGAGAGAGAAAAAATTGAGGATTTGGATTATGAATTAATCAATGCATTTCCAGAAGGAGCTATTAAACTTGCTAATCGTCAAACGATGCAAATGGCTGACTTAGTTCTTGAATCTTTAGAAACTGGTCAAAACTATTTGAAAACAAAAGATGATGAAGATATTGATGTCATCCATCAATTAGAAGAAATCATTAATTCTATGGATGCTGATCTAACCCGTTATCTACTTGAAATTGCTAAGCAATCAGGAAGCAGTGGTGATATAGCTGAAGACTTTAGTTCTAGCTTAGATGTGGTGAAAAATATTGAAAGAATTGGTGACATCTCAGTTAATATTGCTGAATTTTATGAGAAAATTTATGAAAATAGGGAAGAATTTTCAAGTGAAGCCATTGAAGATTTGCAAACCATGTATCATTTAGTTTTTGATATGTTAAAACGTAGCTTCAAGATATTTACGACTGCGAATGAAAATGATGTTCCTCAACTGCTTCAAGATGAGGAATATATGGACTTAATTGAAGAGAAATATAGAGAAAAACATTTTAGAAGAATGGCAGAAGGCATTTGTGATGGTCAAATTTCTAGTAGTGTTTACGTAGATATTCTTGGAAGTATGGAGAGAATTGGCGATCAGGCCGCCGATATTTCTGAAATAGTTATAATGCT
>CAZRNT010000066.1:0-995 GCA_964601525.1 uncultured Erysipelothrix sp. | reverse complement strand
TAAATATCGTTGAAAATATGAAAAAAGAGCTCTAAAACACTTTGAAATAATTGTGTGATAGCGTATAATTATAGCAAAGAGGTGAAGTATGAGCTGTTTATATAGGATTAAACAAGGTATGGATGACTATACTGCAACAGAGCGTCGAATTGCAGAATATATTCTAGATAATAAAGAAGATGTTATATCGTCATCAGCACAAAAGCTTGCTAAAGATATTAGTACTTCAGCAGCGGCCATCGTTAGATTTTCAAAAACAATTGGCTATGAAGGTTTTACTCATCTAAAAGTAGAGTTAGCAAAAGATCGCTCTGAAGAAGAGGAAGAATTTGATAGTATTATTACTGATAGTGATAATATGTCTGTTCTAATCAAGAAAATGGAATATGAAAATATGGCAACATTTAAGAACACCTATAAACTTTTAAATGTTGCGGAATTAGAGTCAGCAATTGAACGTGCTCAGGGTGCAAATAAAATTTACCTGTTTGGAATTGGTGGATCTGGCATAGTTTGCGAAGACTTACATCAAAAATTTACCAGAATTAATATTGATTCTGTTTATCATCATGACTTTCATTTACAAATGTCAGCATTGACACATGCGAAGAAAGGTGATGTATCCATTGCATTCTCTTATTCTGGAGAAACAAAAGAAATTATTACAGCCCAAAGGATAGCACAAAGTAAAGGTATTACCACAATTTCTATAACACAGTTGGGTAAGACCTCACTAGCTAAACATTCTGATTACATATTTAATGTACCTAAAGAAGAGGCGGAATTAAGGTTAGGTTCAATTTCATCGCGATTCTCTATGTTTGCATTAAGTGATTTAATTTATTTAGGGCTTGCAAGAGAAACAGCGGTTGATATACGTGAAAAAATTATTAACACTCGAGAAACAATTAAAGAATTGCAATAAAAAAAACCATCAAAATTATAATTGATGGTTTTTTCTGTTTTCTTAAATATATTCTTCTGTTTTAACAGAA
>CAZRNT010000065.1:0-5948 GCA_964601525.1 uncultured Erysipelothrix sp. | reverse complement strand
CTGATATACCAGTTTAATCCTTCTGAAGTTTGACCATTAGCGCTTTTTCTGAAAACCTCATCAATTGGGCCATCTATATATGTTGGCTTCTCAACAAAAATAACATCCTTGGCTATAGACTGATTGTTCTAATCTAAAAAATCTAAAGGCAAATCATTAACCCCTTCATCAGTAGGTTCTAAAACTTTAAAATTCAGATAAAACCCACCATTTCTATTAACTTTTTGCTCAATTTCTTCACTAAAAGTAAAAACGATTTTATTACCCTCGACAATGCCAGTTCCGTATTCCCCAAGATTAATTAAACCGCCTCCAAAATCCAGCCCCTCTGGAATGCTTATAGAAAACTGATCTCCTGCCTTCCATTCTTTTTCAGGTGAATCATCTGGAAGAGCCCACTTACCCTCAATTTTTATAATATTTCCAGGTAAATAAGAGTCTTTCTTACCGACAATCTCTAAATCTTTAACAATTTGATTGCTTGAATCAGCCTTCACATTTGTAAAAGGTGAAACAGCAAACATTTGAATTAACATTGATAATAACACTAAAGAAAATAGTGCTTTATTTGTTTTGTAATTTTTCATTATATATCCTCCTCTTTCATTGAATTAATATTTCGTTCGTTGACGTAAGTAAATTTACCATAGTTATAAATGAACACCAATTTTTTTGACTGTATAAGCACTGTATTAAGTTATTAACACACTTTTTGTGTAATTTAGTTAAAAAACTTTGCATTGAAATTTGCACTCGTTTTTTTTGCTTTATTTATATAACAATCCTTGACAAGCAAATGCAAGTAGTATATTATGACAATTAAATCTATGAACAAGAGAGTAGACAAATGGATGTTGGAAGCGAATTGAGGACGGTGGAAGCTCAATAACTAAAATTTGTTGAAGCGCACTTGCGAGATACAGTGATGAAACTAAGTATTCACTGTCGCCTACCGAGCGTTAACGGATACGAGTGATCTTGATAATCAAGATAATTAGAGTGGTACCACGCAAACGCGTCTCTAGACCTAATAAGTCAGAGACGCGTTTTTATATTATAAAAGGAGAATGATTATGAAAAAAATAACAGCGTTATTACTATTAGCACTAAGTTTAAGTGCATGTACAAGCAAAAACGATACATCAGTATACGAAAACATTAAAGAAAACAAAAAAATCGTCGTCGCAGTTTCACCAGACTATGTACCTTATGAGTTCATTAACCCTAACAAAGAAGGACAAGAACAATACGTAGGAGCAGATATCGAATTAGCTAAATACATAGCCGAAAAACTAGATGTGAAATTAAACATCAAAGCAATGGATTTCTCAGACATTCCATCAGCTATCGCATTAAAGAAATTTGATATCGGTATTTCAGGATTTACTTATTCCAAAGAAAGAGCAGAACAAGTTCAATTCAGCGAGTCATACGATAACAGTGAATCAACATGCCAAGGATTCTTAGTAAGAAAAGATAAAGCAGACCAATTCAAATCACTTGATGATTTCAAAAACGCAAGTATTGTCATGCAAAACGGTTCACTTCAACAAACTTATGTTATGGAACAATTACCTGATGCTAAACACCGCCCAATCGCAAAACTAGACGATGCAGTATTAGAATTAAAATACGACAAAGTCGATGCTGTAGCAATTTCTTGCGAATCTGGATCTTCCTTCACCATCAACAACAAGGACATCGTGGTTAGCGATGTGAAATTCGATATTATTGATGAAGAAGGAATGATGGTAATCATGCCAAAAGAAGAGCAAGAACTCCTTAATGAAATTAACGAAATTATCAAGGAAGTAAAAGCTAATGGACTTTACGAACAATGGATGAAAGAAGCTAATGAATTAGCTAGCGAACTTGGAGAAATTGTTGAATGATTCAAAATATAATTAATATTTTTTCAAAGTATGGACATGTCTTTCTAAAAGGAACTTGGGGAACTTTATATCTTTCCTTCATCGTAGTTCTTTTCGGAACAATTCTTGGTGCAATACTCTCATTAATGAAAATGAGTAAAATAAAAGTTCTTTCAAGTATTTCAAGTATATTTGTAGAGTTTGTACGTGGAACTCCAATATTATTACAACTCTACTTATTCTATTATCTTGGAGCAGAGCTATTCCCCTTTCAAATGGAAGATACATTTTGGGTTATCTTAGCTTTAATCATTAACTCAAGTGCCTATGTTTCAGAGATTTTTAGAGCTGGTATCCAAGCAGTTGATAAAGGACAGTTTGAGGCAGCGAAAAGTTTAGGTCTTTCAGATAAACAAATGATGAGATTTATCATTATGCCACAAGCCATTAAAAATATACTACCTGCTTTAGGAAATGAATTCATTACCATGATCAAAGAAACTTCATTAGCATCAATTTTCTTTATCAATAGTCTAATGACATCTGAAGCCATCGTTTCAAGTACAACACACATGAAAATTGAATCGCTTATTATCGTAGGAATTATCTACTTTGTAATAACCTTTACATTAAGCAAAGGACTCAAAATATTTGAAAGGAGCTTAAATGCATGAAAGATAAAACAATTATAGAAATAAAAAACTTGCATAAGAGTTTCGGCGATTTAGAAGTCCTAAAAGGAATCAATACAAGTATTAAGGATGGTGAAGTTGTATCCATCATTGGCCCCTCAGGTTCTGGTAAATCAACCATGTTGCGTTGCATCAACTTCTTAGAAGAACCTAGCCAAGGCAGTATTATTTTTAAAGGAAAAGAAATAAAGAACAATAAAAAAGAATTAGAGCTAGTAAGACAAGATATCGGAATGGTTTTCCAACACTTCAATGTATTCCCTCACTTATCTGTTATCGATAATATAAATATCGCACCCAAATTAGTTAAGAACAACAAAGACGAAAACAAACATTTAGAATTACTAGAAATGGTTGGACTCAAAGACAAAGCACATGATTTTCCCAATAATTTGTCAGGCGGACAAAAGCAAAGACTTGCTATCGTAAGAGCCCTTGCCATGGAACCAGAAATCATGTTATTTGACGAACCAACAAGTGCCCTAGACCCAGAAATGGTCAAAGAGGTTTTAGAAGTTATTAAAAAATTAAGTAAAAGTGGAATGACGATTGTAATCGTTACCCACGAAATTAATTTCGCAAAAGAAATTAGCGATCGAATTATATTTATGGATGAAGGAATTATTCAAGAAGAAGGAGATCCTATCCAACTTCTTGAAAACCCCAAAGAAAAAAGAACCCAAGAGTTCTTAAGTAAAATTATTTAGGCCTGGATATCCAGGCCTTTTATATACTCTCTAGCAACAGAAATGAAATACAAAGATCCCGTCACATAAACGATATACTCATCACGCTTAGAGATCGCTAAGTCAATCGCTTCTTTATAATCAACAATAATTTGATGATCTCCTAAGCTCTCTAAATCACTGACTTTTGCAGCTCGAGGAAAATCAAACGTAGTTAGCAAAATTTCATCTGAAGCATTCGATAATAAATCCACCATTTCCCGAATTTCCTTATCCCTAAGAGCAGCAAAAACCACAAACGACTTTTTCTTAGTTTTCTTAACCTCATTTACAAAAGCTTCAATCCCCGCCAAGTTATGTGCCCCATCAACATATACACCAGGAATTAGCATTTCAAATCTACCAGCCCACACTTCATTCTCAACAGCTTCTTGAATGTCTTCTAAACTTAAATTTGGATACAATTCATAGCACAAAGAAATCGCCAAATTAGCATTATAAATTTGATATTCTGCATGACGCCTTAATTTAAAATCAGCCTTTTCACCTTGCACATAATAAACACCATTTTTTCTATAAAAATGAGGAGCTTTTAAAAATCTTATGCTTGAAAGCGATTCATCCTGTAAAACTTTTTGAACCCTTGAATCCAAAACAGACGAGATGACGGGTACACCTTTTTTAAAAATACCAGCCTTTTCCAAAGCAATCTTTTCAACGGTATCACCTAATATTTGCATATGATCCAAAGATACATTTGTGATACCAATTACTTTAGGATATAAAACACTCGTAGCATCTAATCTGCCACCTAAACCAACTTCAAAAATCGCGCAATCTACATCTTCGTTTAAAAAATACAAAACCGCAATAATTAAGTCAATTTCAAACATACTCAAATCGTACTTGTCCCAAAGCGGAAGCGTATCGTTTGCGAGCTTTATAAAAGCATCTTTAGGAATATCATTATTATTAATGCGAATTCTATCACGATGATGAACTAAATGTGGTGATGTAAAAGTTCCTACACGATAAGAAGATTTTTCTAAAATAGAACGACAAAAGTTACTGGTCGAACCTTTACCATTAGTACCACCTATTTGAATAATTTTTAAGTTTAAATGCGGATCACCTAATTCTCTAAGTGCATCTCGCAAGTTGTCAGCACCATACGTTTGATTCTTTCTTGCAGTCAAAATTTCAATAAGATTCGCTTCATCCTTAAACATCTGTTCTCCAATCAATCTCTTCAAGATTATTCTCTTTCAAAACCCGATTAATTTCACTAAATGGCTTTGACCCAAAGAATCCTCGATATGAACTTAAAGGGGAAGGATGTGAACTCTCTATAATATAATGACGAGAATCAATAAGAGTCTTCTTCTTTTGAGCTTCTTTACCCCATAGCACAAATATCAAAAAATCTTTATGGGTATTTAATTCGGAAATCATTGTATCAGTAAACACTTCCCAACCAAAACCTTGATGTGACAACGGCTTACTTTCTTCAACAGTTAAAATATTATTAATTAAAAAGACACCCTGTCTTGCCCAATTACTAAGGTCTCCCGTCATATTATGGATACCTAAATCATTACCAAGCTCTTTGTAGATATTATGCAAACTCTTAGGTAAACGAATGCCCTTATTAACCGAAAAGCTCAAACCCATTGCTTGATGTGCTTGATGGTAAGGATCTTGACCTATAATCACAACCTTACAATTATCAAAGCTACAGAGCTTGAATGCATTAAAGACATCTTCTTCTTGTGGATAGACAATCGACTGCTCACGAGCAAGCGCTAATTTACTCTCCAAAATTTTGAAATAATCTTTTTCCTTTTCCCTACGGATTAATTCATCCCAATTCACTCTCCCACCTCATCAATTACATCAAACTCTTCAAGCCAAGCATCAACTCGCTCTTGAATTTTTTCTTGAGCAGATATATTATTCAATTCCCCCATATACAATTGTTCAAGAATGTCCATGATATCAACTTCATCATAAAGTGATCTCGCCAATTTATTAGGATTATTATCCAAAGCCAACACCGATGGAGTATCATGATAATTATAAGCTAAAATCATTCTCATCTGTTCTTGAGGTAAATCTAAATCATCAATATAACTTCTACTATAAATTATCTCTTTACCATCTGAACTCTTATAATGTTTCAATGCTTCAGGACTTCTTAAAATTCTAATAACCTCAGCACTAGCAGATGGATATAAGACATCTTTTCTTACCATATAACCATTCACTTCACCCATTGGTGCTAAATGATGTTCATTATAACTAGGAAATGGTGCAATTTTATATACATCTTTAGAATTCGCAAACCTTTTTTCATAATTCATTGAACTATGCATCATAGTAAATGGAGTTTCTCTATTATAGAAAGCTTCTTCATATAACCAAGGTAATAATTCTTTTTTATCTTCAATAGGACTAATTTCTTCTTGATCCTCATCATCTGTACTTGTTTCTTCTTCCAGTTTTGGATTGTCTTCAAGTTTGTAGTAATCATTATTCGCAAAATCTTGAATTAAATTTAAACCTTCACGAAACTCTCTTGAATTAAAACCAGGATTTGAACCTCTATTGGTAAAGTTCAACGTCCAACGACCACCCGTTAAAAAAGGATAAAAAGACTTTTGATCTGAAAATGTAAGTGGAAATACATATTTAGCTTTATC
>CAZRNT010000064.1:627-6029 GCA_964601525.1 uncultured Erysipelothrix sp. | reverse complement strand
AGTCTGAATTTTCTAATATTCTCATGATGACCACTTAATAAAACTTCAGGCACCTCTTTACCTTCATAGACTCTTGGTCTTGTATAGTGAGGATATTCAAGTAAACCATTTGAAAATGAATCATCTTCATGAGATTCTTGGGTGATTACACCATCAATTAGACGAATAACAGCATCACTTACAGCCATAGATGCTATTTCTCCCCCTGTCATTACAAAATCACCAATAGAAAGTTCCATATCTACATAATCTCTTATCCTTTCATCAAAGCCTTCATAATGACCACATACTAATACTAAATCTTTTTCTTGGGCAAAGTCATAGGCCATTTCTTGATTAAAGGTGGGGCCTTGTGGGGAAAGAAGGATTACCTTAGAATCTTCTGTTTTACTTGCTTTAATTGCATCTATGACAGGTTGACACATTAAGACTAAACCTGCCCCTCCACCATAAGGATAATCATCAACACGATTATGTTTATCCTCTGTAAAAGCTCGCATATCCACGATATTAATTTCAACTAAATTTTTTAAACGTGCTTTTTTAATAATAGATGTTTCTAAAAAACCATCAAACATTTCTGGGAAAAGACTTAAAATACTAATTTTCATTATAAGCCCTCCATCCACTTGATATCCATTCTATTGTTTTCTAAATCTACAGAGATAACAAAGCGTTCTACATAAGGAACCATAAATTCTCTATCTTGTCCTTTGATTTTGATAACAGGATGAGCTGGCATATCAAGCATCTCAGAAATAACACCAATTTGTTCATCATTAGCGTAGACATCAAGTCCTATTAAATCCACAAAATAGTATTGTCCTTCTGGTAGTTCATGAAGCTCTTCATAATCAAGTTTTATTAAAGCATTGCGAAGATGATCAACTTCATTCACATTTTTAATTCCAGCAAAGCGAATTAAAAAGATCTCTCCATGAGGACGAATTGTATCAATAGTATATTCTTCAAGACTTCCATTATTGTCTATATAGACTTTACTTCCTTTTTTAAATCGCTCATCAATAAATTCTGTATATGGAGTCATTCTTAACTCTCCCAGTACACCATGAGGCTTATTGATGCGACCTATTACTATTTTTTCCATAAATTCCTTTCAAAAAAAGGATGTTTTTAGACATCCTTAGTATGATTCAAACTTAATATTTAAACGCTTATCCATTACTCGAGAACCAATTGACATGGTTTGTCTAATGGCTTGAGCCATAAATCCTTGGCGACCAATTAATCGAGCAATATCTGCGCTTTCTGCATAGATTGTTAAGATGATTTCATCTTCATCTAAGCTAGCTAACCTTTGGACACTCAAACTTTTTTCGTCTTCCACAATTGGAAGCACTAAATCGTAAAGAACATCTTCAATTGCTTTCATATTTATTTCTTAAGTTTTTCGTCGTGGAAACGGTTCATGATACCATTTCTTGATAAGATACTGCGCACTGTGTCCGATGGTTGCGCTCCAACTCTTAACCATTTCATAGCTAATTCTTCATCAACTTTAACAACTGCTGGTGAAGTTGTTGGATCATAGTATCCTATAATTTCAATAAAACGACCATCACGTGGTGCACGTGAATCTGCCGCAACAATACGATAGAAAGGTTTTTGTTTTGAACCCATTCTTCTTAAACGTAATTTAACTGCCATTTGATATTTCCTCCTAATATTTTTCTTTTACCTTAATAAGTATACCACAACAATTAGTGCTGTCAAGGTTTTTTACTTAACACCCTTAGCTTTATAAAAATTACGATTATTAAGAGCAAACATCCTTGGACTAAATGTGCCTTCTTCTTGATCATCATAGAATTTTTCAAACATATTTGTTCTTGCATCCATATTATCAATAAAATTCAACATCTCTGCTTCTTTTAGCATTGGCACAACTGGAGAACCATATTCTAACTCTCCATGATGTGATAAAAGTAAATGCCTTAAGAGTAAAGTCTGTTCTTTATCTTCATAAGCTAATTCTCGAGCTACTTGTACTAAATTAGCATGCATAATTGATATATGACCTACCAATTTACCTAAAGCTGTATATTCACTTAAAATTGGTGCTGTATATTCATCAATTTTACCCATATCATGAATCAGTACTCCCGCTAATAATAGATCTCTATTATAGATAGGATATAATTCACAAATTGAAACAGCTAAATTTGCCATTCCATAAACATGACTTGCCAGACCACCTACAAAATCATGATGATTTCTTGTTGCTGCTGGATATTGGTAAAACTTATCACCATAAAAATCAAAGCAAGCTTTCACAAGGTCTTGTAAAACTTGATCTTCAATCATATTCGTAAATTTATTCATTTCTTTCTTCAAAAATTCCACATCATACGCTGAAGACTGAACAAATTCAGCTAAATCAAAAGAATCTTGGTCTAAAGAAGAAACTTGCTGAATACGCAATTGTAAATTTTGACGATAAAGTAAAACATCAGCATCAACATTGATAATCATACCAACTTTAACAACTGCTTCTTGTTCCTCTTTAACATCCCAAAGCTTCGCTTCAATTTCACCTGTGTTATCTTGTAATGATATCGATAAGTATGGAGCTCCATTTTGAGTTACACCTTTAGTAAACTGACTTACAAGTAATGGAACACTAACTCGTTCCCCTTTTTTAAAATCTCTAATTTTCATTTTCAAACTCCTTCATGACTTCCATAATCATATCATAATCATAACCCTTCGATAAGGCATGGCGAATCATTCTATTTTTTATTTCTTTACCTTCGTATCGTCTTTCATAACGATTATAACTTTTATGCATTATATCTTTGAGACTATCAAGTTCCGCTTCTTTACTGTAATCATCATTTAATGTATTGATAATGATACTAATATCCTCATAAGCATAACCTTGTCTTAAAAGATGTTGTTTTAAACGATCCTCTCTTTGACGGATTGATCCTTTAGTTTGAGTCAATAGAAAACTTTCAGCACGATCAACTCCACGTGCTATATAGTTCTCATGATCCTCATTTTCCAATACCTTAAGCAATTCATCTTCTGTAAAACCACGTTTCAACATATCTTCTAAGATCCAATGATTTCCTCGGTTTTGATCTCTTAAATAATCAATCCGATCATAAAGATAACGTTCATTATCAATGAATCGACGTTTAACTAATAGATCAACCACAATCTCAACTTGATCATTATTCAAATCTGTTTTATTAAGTAGATATTCTTTCATTTCAAAAGAAGTATAATCTCTTAAACTAATTCTCTTTAAAGCTCTTTGATAACCTTCATATACCTTTTGGTCATCCTGAATTTCATCAATTTCATTTCTAGACATTTGTTCACCAACCTTTAAATCACGTCTTTCTAAAACAAAAGGCTCTAAATAAAGTTTTTCTTTATGTTCTTGTGTACTAATCTCTACAAGTATTTCATCACCTAAATCTTCAATACTTTCAATCGTATATTTACCATAATAAATATCAAGTGATTTTTGATAAGCTTCTAAAATACGCTTACCAAACTCAACACTTGAGAATTGATTAGCCATTTTCAAAGCATTTTCTTTAAACTGACTTGCTACTTCGTCTTTATTATTAATAAAATAAGATGCTTTCTCCACAAATTCTTCCTTTGTTTCAAAAAGGAAACCAGTCTCTTGATCAATAATAATGCCTTCTAATGGTTCATCAGGACGAGCAAAAACCGGTATACCACAAGCTAAAGCCTCTATATATGTGAGCCCTTGTGTTTCTGTAAGAGAAGCTGAGATAAATGCATCAGCCATATGATAATAATAGGGAACATCATCAGATGGAACTGCCCCAACAAACGTTACATTATTGGAAATATCCAATTCTTTAGCATAATCTTCCAAATCATCTTGAGAAGGCCCAGAACCCACAATCAATAAGTTTGCATGGACATCAGTATCTAAAAGATTCTTAAAAGCCTCAAAGACTACATCCAAACTTTTTTCTTTAGCTAAACGACCTATATATACTAAATTAAAAGCACTTGGATCGATATAGCGATTCTTAATTTCTTCTAATTTTGAAGTATCAATGTTTATAAATCTCTTAAGATCTAATCCTGTTGGCACAACTACAATTTCTTTTTTAATGTCATAGCCCATTAACATGAGCTTAGTCTTCTCAGAGGGAGCTATAATGATTTGCGAAGATTTCGTAAGTGAGCGACTCATCTTAGCAACTGCCTTCTTTGAAAAATGGTCCATCATCTTCGATCCTAAAATATTCACATAGTGAGTATAATCCTCATAAGTTGTATGATAGGTTGAAATTAATGGTATTCTAAGCGAATTGGAAACATAACGAGCAAAAAGTCCCACTCCAAATTCTGAATGCACATGAATAATATCCAAATCCATTTCTTCAATAAAAGACATTGCTTGAATATGAATTGGGCTAGACATGACATAACCATATAAAAACTTCAACTCCACTCCTGGAAGACGAAGGATATTATCTTCATAAGATGTTTTTGTTATGGATGGTTGATTTGTGACAACATATACAGTATGTCCCAATTCCTCTAAAGCATTTTTCAATGTCTTAATCGAAGTAACCACACCATTTATATCTGGTTCATAAGTATCTGTAAACAATCCCACTCTCATAGAATCATCCTTTCCTTTAATAAAACCCCTCAATAACTAAGGGGTTTTAATCTAAAATAATACAACTGCCTCATCATTATCATCTTCATTAAGCTTTACACGAACTTGTTCTTGTAAGCTTGTCGGAATATTTTTACCCACAAAATCTGCTCTAATTGGCAATTCACGATGACCCCGATCCACTAAAACAGCTAATTGTATCTGACGAGGACGACCATTATAAACAATACCATCCATCGCAGCACGAGCCGTCCTACCTTTATATAGAACATCATCAACCAAAACAACAATTCGATCCTGAACAGAGATAGGTAATCTAAACGCTTCCTTTTCTGTTTTCATATCATCTCGCCAATAACTAACATCTAAAGATGCAACTGGCACATCAACATTTTCAAACTCTTTTAAAAGTTTAGCCATCCTAAACGCTAAAGTAGCCCCACGAGTCTCAATACCCAACAGAACCACTTTATCTAAACCCTTATTCTTCTCAATAATTTCATGACACATGCGAACCATTGAACGTTTCATTGCATGCTCATCCATAATGATTTTCATAAATAAACACCTCTAGGCACATTATAACAAAATCATCTTGAAATTGATATATTGTTATGGTATTATTTATAAGCAGTAAATAAAGGGGTATAGTTCAATTGGTAGAGCGACGGTCTCCAAAACCGTTAATGTGGGTTCGAGTCCTGCTACCCCTGCCATAAAGTATATAACGCCACTCTATGAGTGGCTTTTTTTATATTCA
>CAZRNT010000064.1:0-617 GCA_964601525.1 uncultured Erysipelothrix sp. | reverse complement strand
CTTTTTGCGTCTATTGGCTATTTTAACGATTTAATCGTTACAGCCCCTTTTTTTATATTCCAATAATTATCATTTCTAAAATTAAAGATTTCAGAATAATACCTTAAAACACAACAAAAAACATTCTTGAGCAAATAAGTGCAAATATAGACTTAATTTCCAAATTATTGACAAATTACTTGATACAGAAAGCTTAGTTCATTGTTCGATTTCTGATTTACAGAATAAACGATCATCAAGGAAAAGGAGCAATTTAAAAATAATGAATATAACAAAAGAAGATACTATTACAGCTAGTAATAATGTGCCTTCACTAATATACTCATCTGCTCTAATTTGGCTTCGTTGAAGCATCACTTGACCAAATACTAAAGTGCTGATGAAAGATAGTGAAAAAGCGGATAAAGATAGAAGAATTATCGCAAATTTACGTATTATATTTTGCTTTTTCATGTCTGCCCTCTTTCGTTTATAATGTATAGAGTTTCAGTCATTTATGTTTGTGAATCTTATTACATAAATTGTATCACACATTTTGAATATATAGTAGGAAAGCAATGTAGGTAGTGTCAAGAATCTTGTGTAAACATCTTTTAGCTGATTAAAACCATTGATGT
>CAZRNT010000063.1:0-6058 GCA_964601525.1 uncultured Erysipelothrix sp. | reverse complement strand
AAGCCCCTGAAAATGCTACTAAAGAATTGGATATCCCTAAAGCAAGCACCTTTAATAAGTCACTATTATGACCAAGATTTGCAATCATCGACTCATTATCCCCTAATACTTTCATAAGATACCCAAAAGAAGACTCCAATAGATAATCAAGCATGAACTTAACTAACAGCACAATAAGAAATATATATAAAAGACTGTTTTTAGAATTCAAAAAAGTATCCAGTTCAAATAAAGGAATGTTTGAAGATCCAGAAGCAATCATCAAATTAATAGAATATAATCCCGTCATGACCAAAATCCCACTTAACAAGGAAGTAATATTCAAACGAACATGCAGTAAACCACTAATCGCTCCTGCCAAAAAGCCAAAAGCACTTGCAATAAGCAAAGCCACGGGAAGATTAACCCCTTTTAAAAGAAGCACAGACACAACAACTCCACCCAATGGAAACGTCCCATCTACTGATAAATCAGGTAAATCCAATATTTCATAGGAAAGCATTACGCCCATTGCAAGGATTGAGTAAATCAATCCTTGACTTAATATGTTTACAATCATCGCGACTCTCCCCTACTTATTACAGAATCCGGAAGAGAAATTTCTAATTTATCCGCCACCTTTTCACTGTAAATTAAGATTGTTTCTTCTGCACGTTTAACAGGTAATTGAGATATTTCTTTATTATTAATCAGGACATCGTAGATCATTTGCGCTGACTCATGCGCTAAAGCTTCATAGCTAATTGACTCACTAGCTAAAATACCTTGATCAAAAGGAGATTCTTCTGCAATGAAAACAGGAATCTTATTTTTATTTGCGACTGATATCAATAAAGATAAACCTGAAACCACCATATTATCATTGACCACAAATACAGCATCAGAATCCTTAACTACTTGTGCACTTCCAGAAGCAAGTTCACTGCTCGAACTTATGCCTACAACCTTAACATTCCTCTTACTAGCTTCTACTATTTTACTTACTTCTAAAACTTGATTCGCACTATTCACTTCTCCTGTATTATAAATAAGACCCAAAGTCTTTAGCTCTGGAAGTATTTCCAATATCAAATCTATTTGTTTATTAAGAGGTGGTAAATCACTAGTCCCTGTTATTAGACCTTCAGGATTTTTATCATTTTCCAATAAACCCGCAGCCAAAGGATCAGAAACAGCTGAGAATATAATTGGAATATTATTTTCTTCAGCTATTTTCTTAGCAGCTTGAGCTGAAGGAGTAGCGATTGCATAAATTAAATCGACTCCATCCTGAACAAATTTTTGACTAATCATTCTGGCTTGACCCATATCCTCATTAGCAACTTCATGTTTAATCACGATGTTTCCTTTTGGATCTAAATCCCCTAACTTTTCTTTCAGAGCCACATATGAAACTTGTAAGGCCGGATGATCTGCCCATTGTAAAACACCTACTGTAAACTTATTTGATTTTTTTTGACACCCCGACAATAGCAACAACAACACAATAATTGATAATAATATATTCTTTCTCATTTCTTTCTCTCCTTTTCCAATAAAAAAGCTACGTATATCTACGCAGCTTATATTTAAAAAGAAAAGTTTCTTTATTGAGCCTTGTAGATATTATCAACAGAAAAAGTTAATAATCCACAAGGACCATTAACTAGTTAACGATAATAATAGTAGTAGCTCAATTGCTGGGCTTGCCTATTTTCAAAATTATTTTTCATAAGATCCCAACCTTTCTACTGCATATTATCAAACCTTACATTTAATTGCAAGTGTTTTTACATAAATATGAAAATAATTTACATTTTTATGAAACAATGCTTTGCAAAGGAAATTAACATGCTATAATATTTAAGTAAGAAAAGGAGAATTAAAATGTATACATGGTCATTAGATGATTTATATAAAGGCTACGATCAAAACTTTACAAAAGACTTAGAAACACTTGAAGAACTTATCAAGAATATAAATGAGTTAAGCAGCAATCTAAACGATAAAAATGATTTAATTCAATTTATGAAACTTGATGCAAAGTATTCAGCTTTAGCAAGAAATCTATCCGCTTTTGTCAGTTTGAATCTAGCAACAAACTCCAACGATTCTAAAAGCAATCAATATTATGGAGTATTATCAAATTTATTAAGCAATAGTGCAAAATCTTTCGCTTTGTTTAATAGCTTTGTATTTAAAAACAAAGAAAATCTTAAAGATTGGGAGAGTGATGAATTTATTAAAGAACACTCCTTTATACTCAATGAGATTGTTGAACAAGGTAAACACCAATTAAGTGATGATGTTGAAGAAGTCATTGCGAAAATGCAAATCAACGCATCAAGCGCTTGGGCTAAACTACAAACATTTTTAAGTTCAAATGCAAACATTGACTTCCAAGGACAAAAACATACAATGTCTTCAATTCGTAACTTTGCCTACGATCACGATCAAGAAGTTCGTAAAGCAGCTTATTTAAAAGAATTAGAACTCTATGAGAAAATTGACGATGCAGTTGCTTTTTCTTTAAATAGTATTAAGGGTGAAGTTAACACTGTCAATGAGCTAAGATCATATGAAAACAGCCTTGATAAGACACTGAAAGATTCTAGATTATCCAAAGAGAGCCTTGATGCCCTATTTATCGCAATGGAAGAATCAATGCCATCTTTTAGAAAATATTTAAAACATAAAGCAAAATTACTCGGACATGAAAATGGCTTACCTTGGTACGACCTTTTCGCCCCAGTATCTCAAGGCGATCCAATTACCTATACCGTTGAAGAATCTAGAGACTTCATTGTGAATAGCTTTGCCGACTTCTCTCAAGACCTTAGTGATTTAGCAGCCAAAGCATATGATGATAAATGGATTGACTTTTTACCTAGAGAAGGTAAAAGAGATGGAGCATTTTGTTCTAACTTACCACAAATAAAACAAAGTAGAATCCTAGCCAACTTTGATGGTTCAATTTCAGATATCATCACAGTCGCCCATGAACTGGGGCACGCTTATCATGGGCATATGATTGAAGACCTTTCAATACTTAACACATCCTATACGATGCCAGTTGCTGAAACAGCTTCTACATTCTGTGAAAACATCGTATTTAATGCAGCCATGAAAACAGCGAGCGAAGAAGAAAAACTAGCACTTATCGAAAACTCAATTTCTGATTTGTGTCAAATAATCGTTGATATATCTTCACGCTATCAATTTGAAAAGGAAGTCTTTGAAAGAAGAGAAAGTGAATTCCTATTCTCTAAAGACTTACAAGACATTATGGTTAGAGCTCAAAAAAATACTTATGGTGATGGCCTTGATCCAGACTACCTACATCCATACATGTGGATATGTAAAGGACATTACTATAGTGGAAGTCTAAGTTACTATAATTTCCCTTACGCATTTGGTGGACTATTTGCTCTTGGTCTTTATGCACAATTCGAAAAAGAAGGTTCATCTTTTGTACCTAAATATCAAGGCCTATTAAAAGCCACAACAACAAATTCATGTGAGGATGTAGCTAAAATGGCAGACATCGATATTACCAAAGTTGATTTCTGGCGTTCAAGCTTAGAACAAGTAGAGAAAAGAATCGATACATTTATAGAATTAAGTTCAAATTAGAAACAGTCTGACTGTTTCTTTTTTTCTAAAGGAGTGCACATGTCATTTTATTATTCTTATACAATTTTAGATCAAAAGATATACATCAGTGAAGTGAATAAAATAATTGTTTCCATAGATTTAAAGCCTGCAGCTTCAATTTACAAAGAAACTCTCACAATTAAACAAGCTTACAAGGAAATCAATGAATATTTACAAAAGAAAAGACACAAGTTCTCATTCCCCTATCATTATGAGGGAAGTAAATTCCAAGAAGAAGTATGGAAAACAATTGAGAGCATACCTTATGGACAAACATTAAGTTATAAGGAAATTGCAAAGATAATCAATCGCCCTAAAGCATATCAAGCAATTGGAACAGCTTGCAAAAATAATCCTTTACTTTTTATCGTACCTTGTCATCGTGTTGTCTCACAAAACAAAAATAATAATTATTACAAATTAGGCTTTAACAATAAAATCAAATTATTAAACTTAGAATCATATTAACTTATCATAATCTTCATTGGAATATGGTACAATGTTCTGAGTCATTTAAATAAGGAGTCGATAATATGATTAGTACACAAAATCTTTCACTTTCATACAGTGGTGTACCATTGTTTGAAGATGTTAATATAAGTTTTACCCAAGGAAATTGCTATGGAGTTTTTGGTGCCAACGGTGCAGGTAAATCCACATTTTTAAAATTACTATCAAAAGAAATAGAACCAAGTAGCGGAAGCGTTAATATCCAAAGTGATAAGCGTCTTTCTTTTCTAAAACAAGATCATTTTGAATATGATAATTTCACAGTCATGGAAACAGTCATCATGGGGAATGAAGAACTCTATTCAATCATGAAAGAAAAAGATGAAATTTATACAAAAAGCGATTTCTGTGAAGAAGATGGTATTCGTGCCGGTCATTTAGAAGAAGCTTTTGCAGATCTAGATGGTTGGAATGCGGAAAGTGAGGTTTTAATTTTACTGAGTGGATTAGGAGTCAAAAAAGGTATTGAAGATTCCTTGATGAAGGACATTGATGCATCAGATAAAGTTAAAGTTCTATTAGCCCAAGCCCTTTTTGGCAAACCTGATATATTATTACTTGATGAGCCAACCAACCATTTGGACATTGAGGCCATCCATTGGTTAGAAGAATTTATCATTAATTTAGATTCAACTGTCATTCTTGTATCACACGACAGAGCTTTCTTGAATAAAACTTGTACTCACATTGCTGATATTGATTTTGGTAAAATTCAAATTTTTGTTGGTAACTATGATTTTTGGTATGAATCAAGCCAAATTATCGCTCGTCAAATCAATGAGTCAAATAAGAAAAAAGAAGAGAAAATAAAAGAACTTCAAGATTTTATTGATCGTTTCAGCGCTAATGCTTCTAAATCAAAACAAGCAACAAGCAGAAAACAACAATTAGCAAAAATCAATATCGAAGACATTAAACCTTCAAATAGAAAATATCCCTTTATCGAATTTAAACCACAAAGAGCATTGGGAAATTCTGTTTTAAGTGTGGAGAATTTGAATATATCTCATAACGATCAAATCATTATTAAAGATTTTGATTTTACCGTCTCAAAAGATGATAAAATTGTGATTGTGAGTGAAAACGATCTTGCTAAAGCTGCTTTCTTTGACGCAATTAGTGAGCTAACAAAGCATGATAATGCCACGATACATTGGGGATCATCTGTAGTATATTCATACTTCAGTAAGAATTTTGACGAAGCATTTAATTCAAACAGAACAATTGTGGAATGGTTAATGGATAATACAAACGAGGAAGACGAAACCTATGTTAGAGGATTTTTAGGTCGTATGTTGTTTTCTGGAAATGATGCCCTAAAAGAAGTTAATGTTTTATCAGGAGGAGAAAAAGTTCGCTGCATGTTATCAAAAATCATGCTTAATGCTCCTAATGTCTTAATTCTTGATGAACCGACAAACCACCTTGATATGGAATCTATTACAGCATTAAACAATGCTTTAATCAAATTTCCTGGAGCAATCCTTATGTCTTCTCATGACTATGAAATAATTAACACGACCGTTAATAGAGTCATTGAGATTAAAGAGGATGGTACCTACTTTAATTTTATTGGTACATATGAAGAATACATTGATTCAAAAAGAAATAAATAGTCATAAAAACCCAAGGAAACTTGGGTTTTTATATCGTTATAATCTTTAATGATGATATAATAGTTTATAGAGAACGAGCAAAGAAAAACACAAATCCAAAATGAATTTGTGTTGCTTGAATATTAATGGCGGAGAATGTGGGATTTGAACCCACGGAAGCTTAACACTTCGCCACCTTTCCAAGATGGTGCCTTCAGCCGCTCGGCCAATTCTCCAATTGCTTTTATATTATACATAAGATTACTTAGAATGACAAGGAGCAAATGATGTTAATTACAAACCAACTTAAAAACAAACAA
>CAZRNT010000062.1:0-6112 GCA_964601525.1 uncultured Erysipelothrix sp. | reverse complement strand
AAGCCATTTCTTCAATAGGCATGCACGCTTCAAACACCTTCACATCTTCAAATTCACGCATCGGTGCTTGCTCCGCTTCTAAAAGAGCTCTGTAAAAATTCATAAATTGATCTTGAGTCATGGGACAATTAATATAATCATCTCCATCACCCTTATCATAACGTGATTTTTTATAAGCAATATCAAAGTTAATATTATCTACCGAAACAATTGGAGCAACTGCATCATAGAAATATAGATCATCTTGATGGAAAAAGTCTTGTAAATATTTAGAAAATGAATCAGAAGTTAATGGACCTGTCGCAACAATTGTTGGAACATCATCAAACTCTAAGAATTCTTCATTCACAACCGTAATATTTTCAAGTGATTTTATTTTATTACTTACTGCCTCACTAAAAGCTTCTCTATCTACAGCCAAAGCACTTCCAGCTGGAATTTGATGTGCATCTGCTGATTTCATGATCAAGCTATTTAATGATCTCATTTCACTTTTTAAAATCCCCACAGCATTATTTAAACTATCTGATCGAAAGGAGTTCGAACAAACAAGTTCCGCGAATTTTTCTCCAGTATGTGCTGGAGTCATCTTCTTTGGTCTCATTTCAACCAGTTCTACATCATAGCCTAAATTGGCAAGTTGAAAAGCTGCTTCGCTTCCTGCTAAGCCAGCTCCAACTACTCTAACTTTTCTTTTCATCCGTTTCTTCTTTCTCCTTTTTCTTTTTGTCATTTGCTTGTATGTAACGACATTTTGGGAAAGCAGAGCAACCCACAAAATAAGTTCCATAACGACTCTTACGTTTCACTAAATCCGAACCACATTCTGGACATTGTTCACCCGTCTTAACTGGTTCTTCTTTTTTATTCTCTTTTAATGCGCGATTGTAGCGACATTTAGGGAATTCATTACAAGCAATAAATTTACCATAACGACCATAGCGATATACTAATTCACCACCACAATCAGGGCAAACTTCTCCCACTTTTTCAACTTCAAGTTTTTCCATCTTTTCATCTGCTTCTTCAAGCAGTGGATAAAATTTATCAACAAAGTCTTGAAGTGCTTTAATATTATCTTTCTTACCTTCTGAAATTTCATCAAGTTCCTCTTCCATTTTCGCTGTGTAATCCACATTAATAATTGAGGAGAAATGTTTATCAAGTTGTTCACTGGTCAGTGTTCCTTGTTCAGTAGGTTTAAAGACTTTGGTTCTTGAAGTCTCAGAAACCGCACCAAATGTTGCGTAAGCACGATAAACAATGGTATCTAAAATCATTGAATAAGTACTTGGTCTACCAATGCCTTGCTCTTCTAATTCTTTAATTAGACGTGCTTCTGTATAGCGAGCAGGTGGTTGAGTAAAGTGTTGATTAGCTTCAATACTTTGTGCCTTATATTTTTTCTCTTGATCAAGCTCACCAATTAATTTATCACTTGTGTTTTCATAGTCATATACTTTTAAGTAACCATCAAAAACCAAGACTGAGCCACTACCATTAAAATCATAATCGTTTTGTGAGAATACAACACTTACAGCATCATTAATAGCTGGAGCCATCAAAGAAGCTAAAGCTCTATAGTAAATAAAACGATAGAGTTTGTACTCATCTGGACTCAAATACTTTTTAACTGAGTCTGGCGTTCTTTTAATGCTTGTAGGCCTAATTGCCTCATGAGCATCCTGGGTATTATCAGTCTTTTTACCTGCACGATATGTACCTACATATTTTTTACCATATTCTTCTTCAATAAGTGCTTTAGTTTCACTTACAAAAGATGAGGATAAACGCGTTGAGTCAGTACGCATATAGGTAATTAAACCTTCTGCTTCGCCACCCATTTCGATACCTTCATATAATTTTTGTGCTACTCTCATTGTTTTTCTTGAAGCAAAACCTAAACGAGTTGATGCCTCTTGTTGTAATGTTGAAGTTATAAAGGGAAGTTTAGAAGCTTTTTTACGCTTCTTCTTTTCCAATTTACTGATACTAAATTCGCCTGAACATGCGTCCAAGACTTTTTGAGCATCATCTTTATTTTCCATTTTTAATTTTTTATTCTTATAACGTTCTGCAGTAGTCTCAATAATATTGCCATCATTTTCAAATAAAGCAACTACCGACCAATATTCCTCAGGAACAAATGCCTCAATTTCTTTTTCACGATCCACAACTAATTTCAATGCAACAGACTGAACTCGTCCTGCACTTTTTGAGCGGATTTTAGATTGCAATAACTTTGATAATTTAAAGCCTATAATTCGATCTAATATTCTTCTTGTTTCTTGAGAACGAACAAGGTCCATATCAATTTGACGTGGATTTTCAAATGCTTTTAAAACAGCATTCTTTGTAATTTCGTTAAAAATCACTCGGTTTTTTTGATCTAAGTCTAAATCTAATTCGCTTGCAAGATGCCAAGATATAGCTTCTCCCTCACGGTCAGGGTCAGTTGCAAGATAAACAAAATCAGCTTTCTCAGCCTTTTTCTTTAATTCTTTAACAACATCTTTTTTATCCTTACTTATTTTATATGTCGCTTTAAAGTTATCTTCAAAGTCCACACCCAATCCATCTTTACCTCTTGTTGCTAGATCACGTATGTGACCTTTGGAAGATACAACTTCAAAATCTTCACCTAAATAACGTTCTATAGTTTTTGATTTCGAAGGAGACTCCACTATGACTAAATTCTTCATATGTAAAACCACTCCTTATCTATATATTGTATAAATCATTTTCTTTTGTCAACATCATCGCACCTTCTTGAATGAGCATATTGCATGCTTTTCCACTTATTTCATCGATACGATATGGCAAACAATAAATTTGTTTATTCAGCTCTAATGCTATGTTAGCTGTATGCATTGTACCACTTTTTTCACTTCCTGCCATAATTATTATCTTTTCTGATAATGAGGCAATAATACGATTACGTATAGGGAAGTGATATTTTTTAGCCCCTGTATTTTCAGGAAACTCTGTAATTAGCAAATGCTTTTTCGCTATATTTTTTTGAATCTTTTCATGTTGTTTAGGATAAACATGACTCAAGCCACATCCCAAAACAGCAATTGTTTGATGATTCAATGCTTCTTCGTGAGCAGTGACATCAATTCCATAAGCTAAGCCAGATACTATGACATAATCCTCTCTGATAGATTGAACTAATCTTCTTGTTTCCTGAATTGCATACTCATTAGGACGACGACTCCCAACAACAGAAATACAATTTTCATTCAGTAATCCTAAATCACCTTGATAATATAAAATCATTGGCGGATCACTTAAATCTAATAACTTTCGGGGATAGTTTTTATCAAGGATTGTTACAAAATCATAAGAACATTCATAAGACTTAACTTTCTTTTTACGTACAAAAGAATCAACAATCTTTTGATTGATTCCTTCATGATGAAAGGATAAGTCTTTAATATAATTTCTCATTAGATCACCCTTAGAAATTGAGCAATAAAAAAGATAAGTCCTAAATATCAAAAGATACTTGGTGCTCATCTTTAAATCTAAATGATTTTCTATGAATAGGACAACGACCATGTTTTAAAATGGCTTCCTTATGCATTTTTGTACCATAGCCTTTGTGCTGAGCAAATCCATATTCTGGATATAATTCATCATAAGCTATCATAATGTCATCTCTACAAGTCTTAGCTATGATACTAGCAGCAGCTACAGTTATTGATTTTTGATCCGCTTTAACCAAAGAATTAATTTCTTTATTCTCTATATCAAGTGGCATTGCATCTGTTATGACATAATCCACATCAAGTTTTTGGGCAATTGCAGCCATGGCGTCTTTGGTTGCTTGATAGATATTTTTTTCATCAATTTCAGCTACAGAAATTTCTACTATTTCCAAAATTAAAGCATCTTCTTTAATCTTATCGACAAGTTCTCTGCGTGTTTTATCACTCAATTTTTTTGAATCATCAATTAAATCATTTTGATAGCCTTTAGGAAAGACAATTCCACAAACAATACATGGACCTGCCATCGGTCCTCGCCCTGCCTCATCAATCCCTAAAAGCAAACGGTCTTCTGACCATAACTTTTCTTCAAATTCAATCATAATCTATCCCAAGTTATTAAACCATACTTACCATTTTGTAAATCTTGTAGAAACATTCGTTTTACTTTATCTAACTCAACGTTTCCACCCTCACTTAGATAACCTTTTTCATTACCTAATTCCATGAAATATTCTTCTGCTGTCTTTTCACCATCAAAACGATCTTTTAAATTTTCATAAGCATAATCCACAACATTATTTAATTCATAGCCCGTGTGTTTAACTGAACCTACCAAAGCACAGTGCAAGCCCATTTCCTTAGTTTCAAATTTAGGCCACAGTACGCCTGGAGTATCTAATAATTCTAAATATTCACTCACTTGAATTAATTTTAATGCTTGAGTTACCCCTGGTCTATTCTCAACATTCGCAACTTTTTTTGCTGCCAATTGGTTAATAATTGTTGATTTACCAACATTTGGAACTCCAACAATTAATGCACGATCTTTTCTTCGTTTCATTCCTCGTCTTTTTTCACGTTCTCTTTTATGAAGAAGCGCTTCTTCTGCCTTAGGCAAGATAAGTTTTTTCAAATTATCATTTAGAGAATCAATTAATACGACGATATTACCTTCAGATTCCAGTTGTTCTAACCATAATTTACTTTGAGCTGTTTCAGCTAAATCCTTTTTACTCAAAATGATTAAACGAGGCTTATCACCTAATTTACGATCTAAAACTGGATTTCTTGTCGATAAAGGAGCACGTGCATCACGACACTCTATAACTAAATCAACTTGTTTAAGCTGATCTTCAATAAGGCGTAAAGCCTTGGCCATATGGCCTGGAAACCATTGTACAGTCATCTTATCGACCTACCCTTCTAATTCGATTGATAGGCAAAAAGACAAAGACTGATTTACTCTTGATACTATTTCTTGGAAAAAAACCATAATTTCTTGAATCAATGGAATTAGGACGGTTATCTCCTAATAAAAAGTAGTGATCTTTAGGCACTTTTACAGCATCTAAATCTCTCATAAATTCTTTATCTTCATTGACAAACTGTTCCTTAAAGCTTGTATTTAAGAAAGGCTCATCAACTGGCTCTCCATTGATGTAAAGAACTTCATCTCGATATTCTACTTCTTCACCAGGTAAAGCTATGACTCTTTTAACAATATATTTATTTTGTTCTTCTAAGTACACAACTACAACATCAAAACGTTTTACCTGTGATAATTTATTACTTAAAATATTGGATACACCAATTTCTTTGTCGTTTAAAGAGGGGTACATTGACAATCCTTCAACCCGCACCGGTCTTATAACAAATTGTGTTAAAACAATTACAAAAACAAGACTAATGATCATGCTTTGGATAAACTCTTTTAACACCTTTAAAAAACAATCATCTTTTTTGTTCATACATACCCTCCTTCTATAAAGAAAAAGCCGTATTGAATACGGCTTTTAACGACGTTCTGCAATTCTTGCTGATTTACCTGAACGTTTACGTATATAGAATAATTTACTACGACGTACTTTCCCATGACGTATAACTGTGATTTTATCAATAATTGGTGAATGAACAGGGAATGTTCTTTCTACTCCAATACCTGATGACATCTTACGTACAGTAAATGTTTCAGCAATTCCTTTACCGCTTTTTTGAATAACGAGTCCTTCGAATGCTTGAACTCTAGTTTTACCGCCTTCACGAATGAAAACGTCAACTCTTACGGTACTTCCAGGACGGAATTCAGGAATATCATTACGTAATTGTGATTGAGTTACCTCATCAATTAAATTTAGTCCCATGACAAACTTCCTTTCTCTTAAACCAGTTCTTGCTTCCATGAGCAGCGGAACTCGAGTGCTATAAGCACTATACAATTTAGCATAATTCCTTTACAATTGCAAGGACATTTCTCGGATATTATTTTTCGAAATGTAGAGTTACAATTGATGTGAGACCATATCTAGCAAAAAGTGATGCTTCCAATTATGATTAGTTTGAAGACAAAATCAGAAAGGAAACATCACCATGACTACTATACCAAATAATCAACGTTATTT
>CAZRNT010000061.1:0-6348 GCA_964601525.1 uncultured Erysipelothrix sp. | reverse complement strand
ACTCCCTGCAATAATTGCATCATTTGCACTTTCTGGACTGGAACCATGTCCGGCCAGTCCATTAATTTTAAGATGATATACCCCACTACCAGCAAACATGAGTCCTTTTCGATAGACTACTGTTCCACTTGGATAAAAAGGTATGATATGTGAACCAAAAATAGCACTAACATTATCAAGCTCTTTAGTCTTTAAGAAATCAATCGCTCCACCTGGTGGAACTTCTTCTGCATGCTGATGAATTATTTTAATGTTTACTCCTAATTCATTTTTATGTTGAAGCAGTATATCTGCTAGAACCATCATGTACGCAGTATGTACATCATGACCACAGGCATGCATAATTCCATCGTTTTTGGACTTGAAAACATGCTTAGTTTCTTCATGAATTGGTAGAGCATCAAAATCTGCTCTTAATGCAATCCAAGGTTTATTAGGATCAGATTCAATTTCTACAATAAATCCGTAGCCTTCATTTTCATGAATAATTTCTACATCTTTTCCCTTATAAAAATCTTTGATATATGCCGAAGTTTCTTTTTCTTGAAAAGAGAGTTCAGGATTTTGATGTAAATGACGACGTATTTCGAGCATCTCATCATAACGTTCTTCAATCTCTTTTACAATTACAGTCTCTAATTTTAAATTGTTTTGTTTAAAGTTTTTTTCCATTAGATTCGATCACTTCCTTATACCAATAAAAACTATCTTTTTTGTATCGTTTGAGGCTTCCTTCTCCATTATCATCCATGTCTACATAAATAAAACCATATCTTTTAGACATTTCACCTGTTGAAGCACTTACTAAATCAATGCAGCCCCAAGGAGTATATCCCATGAGGTCCACACCATCTTGTACGGCTTCATCCATTGCTTTAATGTGTTTTCTTAAGTAGTCTATTCTGTATTCATCATGAACTGTACCATCTTCATTTAGCGTATCGTGTGCACCAAGTCCATTTTCTACTACGAAAATTGGTACATTATAGCGATGATATAAATCATTTAAGGCTAACCTTAAGCCATCAGGGTCAATTTGCCAGCCCCAATCACTTGTTTCCAAGAAGGGATTTTTCCCCATTAGCATCATATTACCACTAGTTTTTTCTTGAGTACCACTCACATCAATGACGGATGACATGTAATAGGAAATAGATATAAAGTCGACAGGATAAGCTTTTAAGATTTCAAAATCTTCATCTTCTGCTTCAATATCATCCCAACTGACATTATTTCTAGCAAACATTCTATCTGTGAAATGTGGATATTCACCTCTTACATGTACATCTGCAGCATAATAATTAAATTCTTGAACAAAGTTTTGTAATGCGATTTGGTTTACTGGATTAGCATCTTTAGCATAGGCCGTCATATAAAGAAGCATACAGCCTATTTGTGAATCAGCTCTATATTCTTTAGCAATTTTGCTGACCCATGAGCTTGCGACAAACTGATTGTGAAGTCCTTTATAGGCTATTTTCTTGTCCATTGCACCATTTTTCACACTAATTCCTTGAGTCATTAATGGGAAATGGGTACCGATGTTTATTTCATTAAATGTTAACCAATATTTTACACGGTCATGATAGCGATTGATGATCGCATCGGCAAACTTCTTAAAATATTCGATAAGCTCTCTGTTTTGCCATCCTCCTAATTCTTTGGCAAGATATCTTGGCATTTCGTAATGAGAAATTGTAATTAATGGTTCTATATTATGTTTATGACATTCATTAATAAGATCATCATAAAATTGCAGACCTTTCTCATTAGGTTCTTCTTCAATTCAATTTGGATAAATTCTAGTCCAAGCAATTGAAAACCTATAAACTTTAAAGCCCATTTCAGCAAATAGAGCGATGTCTTCTTTATATCTATGATAGTGATCAATTCCATTATGATTTGGATAATGATATTTCTCATCTATTTCAAAATCAAATTCTGGTGACATCGTTAATTTAATTCTATCTTTTCCTCCAGGGAAAGTATCAGTAATCGAAATCCCTTTTCCATCTTCATTCCAAGCACCTTCTAATTGGTTAGCTGCTGTTGCACCACCCCATAAAAAATCATTTTTAAACATATTGTATTCTCCCTTCACTTTTATTGTATAATATTAATAGATAGGATGTGTGTGTATGTTTGATAATGTCACTATGAATGATTTATCCGATATTGACCTAAGCATCATTCGCTATGTCAAAAATAATCCCGAAAAAGTATCCTTAATGCGTGTTCGTGATTTGGCTGAAGCTTGTCATGTCTCACCTGCAACTATTATGCGTTTTATTCATAAATTTGGTTTTGACTCGTTTCCTTCATTCAAATTATCTGTTAAGTCTTCGATTGTAGATAAACAAGAAATTGAGGAAGCTAAACGAGTCGATTTAATTACGAACGCTCATTTTCAACATGATATTTATCAAAAAATAAATGTAGCTACTCAACAAATTATCTCTGCAAAAATTGTCTATTGCGTTGGTTTAGGTTCTTCTGGAATTATGGCCGAGTATATGAGTCAATTATTAAATTCTATTGGCTATACTTCTATCGCTTATAAAACAGCTTATCTCCCAATTCTTTGGAACGAAAATATCAGGTCCGATAATTCTGTAATAATCATGTTTTCTGTGTCTGGAGAAACCAATGAACTTCTACCTGTTGCAAGAGTTTTAAGAAATTCTAAACCATTCTTTATAACGATTACAAATGATAAGGTTAATACCTTAGCAAGAGCTTCAAACTTAAATATTCCATATTTTATTCAAGAAGATCGATTATCGTTTCATGTAGATTTATCTTCTCAAATGCCGGTAATCTACATTATAGAATCCATTATCAAAAATTTACATAAACATCGTTTAGAAACAGAGAAGACCATTATATAATGGCCTTCTTTTTTTATATACTTTGTTCTTCTGATAGAGCTCGTTTATCAGCTACTCTAAAGAATGGATACCAGATTAATGTGTTAAGTGGTATTAAGACCAATGGTATTAACATGTATTGGAAACCTCCTTGTAAGAAAGTTGTTACAAGAGATGGAGTTGTCCATGGCATGCTAATCAATGGATTATAATTAATATTTAAAATGTTGTACATGAATAATGCTACAAATCCCATTATTGTAGGTCCAAAAACCATTGGGAAAAAGAACATTGGATTCAACATCAATGGTGCCCCGAAGACAATTGGTTCGTTAATATTGAAGATTGCTGGAACAGCAGCAAGTTTTCTAAGTGATTTGTATCGCTCTGACTTAGCTGTGAAAGATGAAATTACAAATCCATAAGTTGCTCCTTGACCACCAAATGCATTACCAACAGCCATTGATACAACTACCATTGGTACAAATGGCATCGCTTCTCCTGCAAGGTAAGCTTGAACATTAGCTGTTACGTTCGCAACTAACATAGGATACACAACTCCATATACCATGTTTGGGTGAATTCCAAAGAACCATAGTAAGTTCGCAATTGTAAAGATTACAATAATTGAAATTGGTGAAGCAGTTAGTGCTTGAAGTGGTTGTTGAATTAAACCAAAGACAATATAGAATACACTTCCGCCTGGCAATTGTGCAAAGATTAAACGAATAATAAAGAATACTGAGAAGATAACTCCCGCAATTAATGATGGACTTAATGACTCAGAAACATTGGATGGTACTTAAGCAGGCATCTTAATTGTAAAGTTCTTTTCATTTAAAAACACATATAATTTACCAGCAATAGCTCCGGTAATAATCGCAACAAATAAACCTGTTCCCCCTGTAAATAATTCTTGATAAGCTTTTACTGCTCCTTCTTGTCCTGCTACAGTTTGTGGCATGATGATAAAGAAAGATGCAAGAGCGATTAAACCAGCTGATAATGATTCATATCCTGATTTTTTCGCGTATGTATAAGCAAAATTAAATGTAACATACAATGAAATAACTCCCATGGTCGATCCAATTACGGCATCAAAGTGAGGACTTAAACCACGTGTTGCTAAGAAACCTTCTGCTCCAGACCATGCTGGAATTGGAAAGTTACCAATAATCATTAGAACTGCTGCTCCTAGTGTTATTGGAGTAACTCTCATAAATGATTCAGCTAATGAACCAAAAAACTTTGACTCAGCCATGTAGTTTGCTACAGGGCCTAAAAATTCATTTAAAAACTTTTCAAACTTCTCCATTTTATTTTCTCATTATTTTTTTAATTTCTTTCCATTCGATTGAATTATATCCTTATACCAGTAAAAGGACTTTTTCTTATAACGTTTTAATTCCTTTTCATCTGTTTCATTGCGGTCAATGTATACAAAACCATAACGTTTTTGATAACCATTTAACCAAGATAATAAGTCTGTGAAACTCCATGTACAATAACCAATCACTTCAACCCCATCACTAATTGCTTCTTGAATGGCAATTAAGTGATCATTGATATAATCAATTCTATAGTCATCCTCAACTGTTTCATCCACTAAATCATCAAATTCTCCCAAGCCATTCTCTGTTATGAGCACTGGCAGATCATAGCGTGAATAAATGTGGCGTAAACCTGATCTTAGACCTTGAGGATCAATAGTCCAATCCCAATTCGTTTGTTCTAGGTTAGGGTTTGTAACGGTTCTAAAGATTCCTTCAAAGCCCATTTCTCCTGCAGATCCTTTTTCACCACTATAATTAGCTTGTCCTTCTTTTAATTGATATCCTTCTGGATAATCAGTGACAGTTAAACTTTGATAGTAATTAACGCCCATAAAATCTGGTCGTCCATTGAGCAAGAGTTCTTCATCACCTTCTTGCATATCAATCATGATACCCATTTTCTTAAATTGAGCTAAAACCATTTTTGGATAACGTCCTAAGGCATAAACATCCATCCAGAAGTGAGACATCAATTCCATAACATTATCACGTGCTAATTGTGATTCAGGTCTTGAATCAAGTGAGTAAGCTGGCGTAAAGGCAAAGCTTGGTCCTATTTTTCCAGGATATCCACCATCTCTAAACGCCTTAATAACCGAAGCATTGGCTAAATTAGCTATATGATTAGCATTTAATGCTCTAAATGGATCCTTAACACCTGGTGGGTGTGAAGCCATTAGATAACCATGCATAATGAATACGTTTTGCTCATTCATTGAAACCCAGTATTTTACTCGATCAGAGAATCTATCAAAAAGTAATTTTGAATATTCGGTAAAGTCTTTAATAACTTCACGAGATTCCCAACCACCGTATTCATCTTGAAGATTTTGTGGTAAATCCCAATGGTACAAAGTAACGATAGGTTCAATGCCATGCTCCAACAATTCATCAATCAAATCTGAGTAAAATTGTATTCCCTTTTCATTAACTTCACCTTTACCATTTGGTAATACCCTAGACCAAGAAACAGAAAAACGATATGTTTTTAAGCCCATCTCAGCCATCAAAGCAACATCTTCTTTATATCTGTGGTAATGATCAACAGCAACATCACCATTACTTCCCTTATATGTTTTTCCATCTATCTTAGAAAAACTATCCCATACTGATGGACCTTTACCATCAGCATTGTAAGCTCCCTCAACTTGGTAAGCAGCCGAAGCTGAACCCCAAAGGAAATCTTGAGGAAATTCACTTAAAACTTTATGTTTCATAATCAACACTCCCTTGTAAACACATAGTAAAAGATATAAACAGCATAGTAAACACTAAACCTAGCTTTAGAAATAGCATTCACTCAAAGGTACAAGGTGTTTCACAATATCCAAATAAACCTTGTATTCAAGTCAATTAAGCCTATAATTAAATTAGGAGGAAGAAGATGAAAAAAATAATTTATCTACTTATTGCACTTATCTCATTAAGTGCATGTACAACACAAAAAAGCATAGAAAGTAATACAGAGATTACAAATAATCCAATCTTTCAAGACATCAATGAATTCAAATGGACTTGCTCACACGGAGCATACCAAAGAGAAATAGAAATTAAAGGAGACTACCTAATCGAACACTCCTTCGAAGACCAAAAACTAAGCACAGCCTACAAAATAAAGCACAGCAAAGACAATATCTTCGAAATCAAACAATTAGACGACAAAGAACTCAAACAACTCCAAAAACTAAACTTATTAGGCACTCTAAAAGACAATCCCATCAAGTACACACACCTAAAAGTCCGCAACAACAAAGATATCGACCTAGCTATCATCAACGATGAATACCCCTTAGAAGAATTCATCAAAGTCGACATCGGCCACCCATGTGAATTACTTGAAAACATACAATAAAAAAAGCACTTCAAGTGATCATTTTTTAAAATGAAACACTAAAGTGCTTTTTTATAACACATTCCGAATAATCATT
>CAZRNT010000060.1:0-6353 GCA_964601525.1 uncultured Erysipelothrix sp. | reverse complement strand
TGTTAATTCAACCGGGAAATTAGATTCATCATCAACATTATCTGCAAGGAAATGTGCAAAGGATTTAAATTCTAAATCTAAATCATCATCAAGCTCCGCAACCCGATACGCCTCTTTGACATCTCTTTTCTGCATTACTTCTAAAACTTGATCAAAGTTATTCAAAAATATATTAGTTAATTTTAAAATTTCATCTTGATATGGTGTATCCAATGTTTTACTTTTTATAACAAAGCGACCAATGTTTTTAGCATAATCACCAATTCTCTCTAAATCATTAGCAATTTTTATTCCACCAATTAATAACCTCAAATCTTTAGCAACAGGTTGCATTAAAGTTAAAATTTCAATGGCTTGGTCATTAATACTCTCATCAGCATAATTGATAAAGTCATCTCCCTCAACCACCGCTAAAGCCAATTCTTTATCATGTTTCATAAATGCTTCCATTGCATTTGCCATAGCAGCCTTTGTTTTAAACCCCATTTCTAGAAGTTCTTTTTCAAAAGCTTGCATCCGACTCTCTATTCTCATCATATTTTTTATCTCCTTTTATCCGAAGCGACCGGTAATATAATCTTCTGTACGTTTATCTTTAGGTGTATGAAATAGTATTTTGGTGTCTTGATATTCAATTAACTCTCCAAGGAGAAAATATGCTGTCATATCACTGATTCTTGCTGCTTGTTGCATGGAGTGCGTAACAATAATTATTGTATAATCTTTTTTTAATTCTAAAATCAGTTCTTCGATTTTAGCTGTAGCAATAGGATCTAATGCTGAAGTAGGTTCATCCATAAGAATTACTTTTGGTTTAAGAGCGATTGCTCTTGCAATACAAAGTCTTTGTTGTTGTCCTCCAGATAAACTTAATGCAGAAGAGTGTAAACGATCAGCCACTTCGTCATATAAAGCCGCAGCTTTAAGTGAATCAATAACCGTTGATTCTATAAGTTTTTTATCCTTTATACCTTGAACACGTAAACCATAGGCAACATTATCAAAAATAGACATTGGAAATGGATTAGGTTTTTGAAAAACCATACCAACCTTTGTTCTTAAATCAACAACATCAGTTTCTTTAGTATATATATTTTCATCCTCAAAAATAATTTCGCCAGAAACTTTAGCATTAGAAACTAGATCATTCATACGATTAAAACACCTTAAGAAACTTGACTTACCACAACCAGATGGCCCAATAAGCGCAGTAACTTTTTGCTGTTTAATTTCCATATTAATATTTTTTAGAGCATGGTTTTCACCATAATGTAAATTTAAATCCTTAACTTCAAATGTCTTCATATTAATAACCTAACTTTCTATCTAATCGTCTACTAAACAATTTAACACTAAGATTTAAAACTAATACAATTAATAAGATAATAATTGAAATTGCTGATGCTAATTCAAAATTGGGTTGTTCCTGACTCATCAAGGACCAAATGTGAACGGCAAGACTTGTGGCACCTTGAGTAATTTTGGGGCTATCATTAATAAAGGTACCCATGGTATAAATCAATGCTGCAGATTCCCCAATAATTCTTGATATAGCAAGTAAAATTGCCGAGAGAATACCTGGTAAAGCCGATGGTAAAATAACCCTGAAAATCGTCTGGGTTTTACTGGCACCTAAAGACAAGGAAGCCATTCTCAAGCCATCAGGAACAACTTTAAGTGATTCCTGTATAGAACGAATAATAACTGGCAATAAAATTACTGCCATCGTTAAAGAACCCAAGAGTATACTTAATCCCTTTATATTAAATAACGCAGTTATTGGATATAAAACAATTACCCCCATTAAACCGAAAATAATACTTGGAACACCTGCTAGAAGTTCAATAGAATACTCTACCATTTGCGAAATTTTACCTTTATTCGATATTTCATTAAGATAAATTGCAGTAAACATACCCAATGGCAAGGAAATTAAAAGAGATATTAATATGAGTTGTAAAGTCGCTATTAATGACCCCCATATTCCTCCACCTGGTGTTTTGTAATATAAGCTCAGTACTTCACTGCTTTCATCGAGTGACTTCACAATCTCTTCAGCACCCATTCCCTGAATCATACCTAGAGATTTTGTGCTGCCACCCATTTGTTTTACAGTGATTTTTTCGATTTGATCACCTTTTTCAATAGACAACACGTTGCCTTTGTTATGCCCTGAACTGGCATCAACACTTTTATTAAATGGTGAATTTTGATCGATATATGAAACAATTACTTGTTTTTTCTTTTCGTGATTAATGTAGTCTTCTAAAACTATTCCATAGGACTTACTAAAATACTGATTTTCTTTTAATTCATAATCAAGATCATAATGATCCGACTCTTGATTCTCATTAAATTCAACCAAGTAATTTTGTGACCAGTAATCATTTTTTATCATATCGATACTTAAACTATCTTTACCTTTAATAATAACAAAGGAAAAAATCATAATTAAAATTATTAAGGAGATAGAGGAAGCGATATAAGTAATCGTTTTATAAATGGCATCAGTAATTTTTCTTTTTTTACTCATTGTCCTTCATTCCCCACTTTCCTTTTCACAAAATGAATTGCTAAATTTGATATTAAAATTGTAATCATCAATACGATTCCCACAGAATATCGAACATCATAATCCAAACCACTAGTTTCATTTAGACCTGATAGCATGGTTGATGTTAATGTACGAGTTATGTCAAAAGGATGAAATGAAGGACCAACAGAACGATTACCCGCCACCATAGATACAGCAGTTGCTTCACCAAAAGCCCTTGCTAAACCTAAAATCAATCCTGCGAAAATTCCCGATTTCGCTGAAAGTAATACGATTTTAAAATTTGTTTGAGTTTCTGATGCACCTAGTGCCAAGCTCGCATGTTCTAAATCTTTTTTGACCGATTTTATTGCCACAATACTTAAAGAAGTCATTGTTGGTAAAATCATAATTGCCAACAAAATACTTACAGCTAATACAGATCGTCCCCCAAAGGTAGAATAAGAAAACTTACTTGCTAATTGATCAACCCAGCCTACGATTACACCTGAAGCAAATACTCCATATACAACTGATGGAACAGCAGCTAAAAGTTCAATTACAGTTGTTAAAATCTTGCTAAGTTTATCAGGAGCCATTTTAACTATAAATAAAGCTGTTAAAACAGAAACCGGGAAAGATAATACTATAGCAACAAAAGCAGTCAATATAGTATTAATAACGATAAAGAGCACGCCATATTTGTTTTGGTCAGCTCGCCAAGTTAATCCCGTCAAAAAATCCCAAAGACTAATTGGGTTTGGATACGACGGGAGAAACACAGATACCCCTCTTTTAATAATGAAAAATACAATAAATAAAATCATCGAAGCTGCAATAATTGCAGCGATTGTAAATAGAACGTGAAAAAAAGCATCGATTGCCTTTTTTCTTTTTTGATAATCCATACACATAACCTCCAAGGGAAAAAGCTTAGCTTAGCTAAGCTTTTATTTAATCTCTGACCATTTTGTAACTTTACCACTGAATATATCTACAAGTTGATTTGCATTTAAATCTTCAAGTAAATCATTATCTTTATTAACAACAACTACAACAGCATCCTTACTGTAAACACCAGATAGCAATGCAGTACTTACATCTTCGTCATCTTTGAATTCTCTTGATGCAAAACCAATATCAATTGTATTAGCACCGTCTTTCTCACTGCCTAATGTACGCTTGAAGCCATCACCAGATCCAGTATGATTTGGTTCAAACTTGAAGTTTCCTGCCATAGGAATAAACATTGAAATTGCCTCGTTTAGTGTTTTTTCAACTGATGTGGAACCCCCAGTCTTAATTGTAATATTTGAATTATCTTGTTCTACAATTGGATGATTTTTCTTTAATTCATCCCATGGTGTACCAGCATCAACATCTACAATACCACCTGCTGATAAGACAACTTCACGTCCTTCTTTAGAATTTTCTAAGAAATCTAGAATTGCTTTTACTAATTCTTCTTTTTCATCCGAATCAAAATCTTTACTTGCTCTTGTAACAAATGAGAATGGACGGGCAAGTTTATATTCAGCTTTATTTACTGTATCAATACTTGCTTCAACTCCTTCATATTTGAGTGCTTTTAAATTATTAGCTTCAAAATCTGTTGTTAAAGAAACATAACCAATCGCATCTTTATTAGCACCTACTTGTTTTGCCATGTCTCCATTACCACTTGTCTCAGCACTTTCATCAGTTAAAGCTTCCAATTTAATAATTGATTCAAAAGCTTCTCTTGTTCCTGATGCTCCATCTCTTGTATAAACTTTAATTGTTTCGTTTTCATTTCCACTGCCGTTGCCAGTACATGCAGTTAATAATCCTATTACCATTAAACTTAATAAAAGTTTCTTCATTTATTTCTCCTCCATACAGAACTTTTCTTTCTGTAGTACTATCATAGAGTTCATTAATAAAGAAATGACTAAGCTAATGTTAATATTCTGTTAATTTTTAGAATTAATTAAAAAAAACATGCCCACAGGACATGTTTTTAAATTTGATTAAGTTTAATAATAAATTTAGTACCTTTACCGTACTCACTTTCAACATCCAATGTACCACCATGAGCTTCGATAATAGATTTGGAAATAGCAAGCCCAAGCCCACTACCACCTAACTCTCGACTACGATCGCTTTCTCCTCTATAAAACCTTTCAAAGATATGAGGCAGTAAGTCTTCTTTAATTCCTTTACCATCATCGCTAAAATTAACAAGAATTCCATCGCTTTTTTGTTCACAATCAATCTCAATTGTTCCATTTTCAGCATAATTAATTGAATTATTAAATAAATTTAAGAATACTTGACTCAATCTAAACTGATCGGCAAAAACACTAAGATTGGAAGGACAATTTAATTTAACTTTAATATTTGCTTGATGTAGTTCTTGCCTTCTTTCATAAATCAGGCCATCAAAGAACTGTCTTAAATTGAAAACAGATTTTTCTAGATAAACTTTATTTGCCTTAAGACGAGATTGCAGCAATAAATCTTTGACTATATGATCTAAACGATCATTTTCTTTTTCTATTTGAATCAGGAAGTCATTTCTTGTCTCCTCATCATTAAAATCCGGACGATTAAGAATCTCAACCATACCTTTAATAGAAGCGATCGGAGTTCTTAATTCATGGCTTGCATCAGCAATAAATCGCTTCTGCATCTTCTCTCCCTCGGTAACACGAGTAACATCTTGGAAAACAAGCATGCAGCCATTATACCTTTTATCATTGATAATCGGAATTGAATGAACTTGGAAATCAAATGAGTTGTAATTAAACTGCCTAATAAATTGTTTTTCATTTAAAAATGCATCCAACATGATTTGTCTCAATGGAGAATCGATGGAGACATCATAAACATTCTCTGGAATAATTTCAATCATTTGTTCAAAATATATATTACTTACTTCAAAATCTCCTCTTTGATTTATATAAACCAGTGGCGAAGGTATTGCATTAATCAGCTGCTTTAACTTCGTATCAGCATCTTCAGCCCTACCATGTGCTTCTTGTTTCTCAAAATCGAGATTAACTTCAACCTCAGCCATTTTTTCTTCAAGTTTAAGATCTCTAATAAACCATGAAGCAATAGAAAAAAGCATCAAGATTAAGATTAAAAATGGTTTTTTAAAGTAAAGAGCAGCAAAACCTAAAATTAATACAATAATATAAAATCTTAAATTATCCTTTTGCGACATATCCAAACCCCCTTAGTGATTCTATTTTGAGGTCTGCACCCTCAAGTTTTTGTCGTAATTTAAAAATATGAACATCTACTATTCTTGTATCGCCATCATAATCAAAATTCCATATTTCGCTAAGAATTTGATCTCTTGATAAAGCAAGATTTAAATTATTTAGAAGGTAATATAATAAATCATATTCTTTTTTCGTTAAGTCTAATTCTTTTCCTTCAAGAAAGACAGAGTGTCTACTTGGCTTTAAGCTTAGATTTCCAACAATTATGTCTTTGTCTAAGTCTTTAGGATGAACTCTTTTAAGATGTGCATTGATTCTGGCAGTTAATTCTCTAGGAGAAAAAGGTTTACTCATGTAATCATCAACACCAGCTTCAAACGCTTCTAAAATATCACTTTCTTCATCCTTTGCAGTTAGCATCATAATAATCGCACTGTTACCTTCAGCTCTGAATCGCTTCACCAAGGATATACCGTCGTAAATAGGTAACATCCAGTCAACGATAATGACATCATAATCATTACTCTCAACCGCTTTAATGGCTTCTTGTCCATCCTTAGCAGAATCCACATCAAAATCAAATTGCTTTAAATCGTATCGTAATTAGCGTC
>CAZRNT010000059.1:0-6404 GCA_964601525.1 uncultured Erysipelothrix sp. | reverse complement strand
TTTACCACAATGCACAAACTTTTGTAACGATTTAACGATAATCATTAAAAAATTAACGTTAGTACTTGTGAAGTGCTGTACTAATAGACTTTTTCTCGATTTTCCATTGCATGAATGGATATTCTTCAATATGATTATATCATCAGGAGGGAACGAAATGGACATAATAATTTTAAAACGTGATAATCAAAAAGATACATTCAACGGAGCGAAAATCGCCATTGCAATTAAGAAGGGATTTGACTCAGTTGAAAATGACAAATATAACGAAGATGATGTAAATGGAGTTTATACTAAAGTACTGGAACAAATCGAAGAAATTGCTGAAACAGAAAAATTTATTTCAATAGAGTTTATTCAAGATTTAATTGAAAAAGAACTATTGAGACAAAATTATATCGATGTATATGAATCATTCTCTTCATACCGAGCCAGACGAAATGAATCAAGAAAGATTTTCATCTCCAAACAACACAAGTTTCTTAAAGCCATTGAAAAACTAAATCAAAAAGAAGCAATCGATGAAGATGCCAAAAGAGAGAATGCTAATGTTGATGGCAATAGCCCTATGGGAATGATGTTACAATTTGGTAGCACAGTGTCCAAGGAATTTGCTAAAGCTTATCAGATGAGTCAAGAATACTATGTTGCACATGATTCAGGACAAATACACATTCACGATCTAGATTTTCTACCAATGGGAACAACAACCTGTAACCAAATCAATTTAGAAAAGTTATTTGAAAACGGTTTTTCCACTGGACATGGACATTTAAGACCACCTAAAGACATTATGTCTTATGCAGCACTTGCAGCCATTGCAATTCAATCAAACCAAAACGACCAACATGGTGGACAAAGTATTCCAGCATTTGATCACTATATGGCCCCTGGCGTACTTTATACCTTCAAAAAACAATTTAAACAAAGACTCTATGACTACTTTGAAATTAGTGAGCTGTTTGATGAAGTAGAAATTAATAAAATAATCGAACATGTCGATACCTTTGATTCAATCACAATTGATATCAATGAATTCAAACCTTATTTAAAGAATCAAGATCATATGAAAATCATTGATAAAGCATACGACAAAGCTGTGAGAATTACAGACAGAATCACTTTCCAAGCTATGGAGGCATTTATCCATAATTTAAATACAATGCACTCCCGTGCGGGCGCTCAAGTTCCTTTCAGTTCTATAAACTTTGGTACCGACACGAGCCCAGAAGGACGCATGGTTATTGAAAACTACCTTAAAGCACTTGATGCCGGTCTTGGAAAAGGTGAGACACCTATATTCCCAATTGCCATCTTTAAAATTAAAGAAGGTGTAAACTACTTCCCTGAAGATATTAACTACGATTTATTCAAACTCGCCATGAAAGTATCAGCCAAAAGACTCTTTCCAAACTTCTCATTCATCGACGCTCCTTTCAATAAGCAATACTATAAGGAAGGACGATACGATACTGAGATTACATACATGGGATGTCGAACACGTGTAATGAGTGATATAACAGACCCTGAAGATGAAGTTGTTACAGGACGAGGAAACTTAAGCTTTACTTCAATTAACCTTGTACGACTTGGAATAAAGTATGGAATTGTAAATAAAGAAGAAGCAGACCTAGAAGGATTCTTTAATGAACTAGAAAAAACCATGGATCTAGTAAAAGATCAACTACTTGATCGTTATGAAATCCAATGCAACAAAACAATTGGTAACTTTAAATTCTTACTGGGACAAGGAGTTTGGAAAAACTCTGATAAGCTAAAAGCAAATGATAATCTTCACGAAGCCCTAAAACATGGATCCTTAGCCTTTGGTTTCATCGGTTTAGCAGAAACACTCAAAGCATTAACAGGAGAGCACCACGGTGAATCAGAAGAATCACAAAAATTAGGATTAGAAATTGTGGAGTTTATGAGAAATAAAGCAGATGAGTACAGCGAAGAATACCAATTAAATTTCTCACTAATTGCAACGCCTGCAGAAGGATTATCAGGACGCTTTGTAGGAATTGATCATTCAATATATGGTAGCATCCCTGGAATTACTGATAGAGAATATTACACAAATTCATTCCATGTTCCCGTCTACTACGAAACAGGAATTGAAGATAAACTACGACTTGAAGCTCCATACCATGCCCTAACAAACGGGGGACATATAACTTATGTTGAACTTGATGGAGATACCAACCAAAACCCAGAAGCTTTTGAAGAAGTTGTAAAACTAATGAGAAAGTACAACATTGGTTATGGCGCAATCAACCACCCAGTAGATAGAGATCCAGCATGTGGTTATACAGGAATCATAAATGATGTATGTCCAGAATGTGGACGCGAAGAATCTGCCCATGATCCATTCGAAAGAATTCGTCGAATAACCGGTTATTTAGTTGGAACTCTAGATCGCTTCAATGATGCTAAACGTTCCGAAGAAAATGACCGAGTGAAACACTCATTATGAAAATAAGACTATCTTCTCTGATTCACAATTCTATCGTTGATGGCGAAGGTATTCGCTCAGTCATATTTACTCAAGGTTGTCCTCATAACTGCCCTGGATGTCACAATCAAAAAGCAATACCGTTTGAGGGTGGCGAACTCATCAATATCGATGATGTTATAAATGAAGTTATTCAAGCAAATCACCAAAAAGTTACTTTCTCAGGAGGAGAACCCTTCGCCCAAGCAAAGGAACTCTACTATATAGCAAAAGCTTTACGCAAAGAAGGTTTCAATATTTGGTCTTATTCAGGCTATACGTATAATGCTTTAATAAGACATCATGACCCTTATGTACAAAAACTATTATCCCAATTAGATATACTAGTTGACGGAAGATTTCTCTTAGAGAAACGAAGTATTGCTGCACTTTTTAGAGGATCAAGCAATCAACGAATCATCGATGTCCAAGCATCTCTAAAAGAAGATAAAGTAATCCTTGCTGAAAAATTCCAAGATGAAAAAGAATTTATTCAAAGAGAACCAGATATATTCATATAAAAAGTAGAGCTATCAAGCCCTACTTTTTTTTACTCAGTATATCTTAATTTTAAAATCTCTCTTTCCTTTGAACCTAATGAGAATTCCTTCTCAAAATATCCATCAAAACTTCCATACTTATTTATAATTTCATCAAATGCTGCATTCAAATAAGCAGGTTTAATAATAAGTCCAGATAACTTATTCATTAAAGAACACTCAGAATGACCATTTAAACGACGTCTTTCATTCTCTAATATATATTCATAAGCATCCATAGATTTCATATAATCCAATAACACGGAATCCATTCTAGCACCTAAACTTAATTGAATTAAAGCTGTCGCAATACCTGTTCTATCTTTACCCGCTGTACAGTTATGTAAAAGTGGAACTGCATCTTCCTCCATTAATGTTTCAAACAAATTCTTATAAGCAGGATTATCAAACGGTAATTTTTTATAGAAATCAATCATTGACTTATCATCAATTACCACTACTGTTTCCTCAGTATTCTGTTCAAAAATACCTAGATGAGCTGATGCTGAAATCGGATGGAAATTCTCCGTCATTTCAATTTGTTTTTCATCTTTATCTAATTCATTAGGCTCACGATAATCATGAAGATTTTTAATCTTTAATGATTTAATATACTCGCGATCTTCCTCTAATAAATCCCTATATGAACCACTTCTAAAAAAGATCCCTTTTTTTATTTTTTTTCCATCGGTTGTCTCCAAGCCACCGAAGTCTCTAAAGTTAATTAATTCTGACATACTTACCTCCATTTAAATCATTTTAGCACAATTTATTCATTATAAGTATATAATTAAATAAAGGAGATAAGATATGACAACAAAAGACTTTAAAACAATTTTCCTAGCTGGTGGTTGCTTTTGGGGAGTTGAAGCATATTTTAGACAACTCAAAGGAATCATCGATACCGGTGTAGGTTATGCACAAGGACATGTAGAAGAACCAAGTTATGAACAAGTATGTACAGGAAAAACTGGACATACAGAAACAGTAATGCTCATTTATAATCCTCTAGCGATTTCTCTAGAAGAAATACTTGATCATTATTTTAGAATCATAAACCCATTCACTCTTAATAAACAAGGAAATGATATTGGAAGCCAATACCGAAGTGGGATTTATTATGATGATGACAACAATTTAGAAGTTATTATTGAATTTGTAAAGAAATTACAAAAACAATACGACAAGAAAATAGTCGTAGAAATTGAAGCACTACAAAGTTTCTGGAGAGCAGAAGAATACCATCAGCGCTATCTAGAAAACAATCCCAACGCATACTGCCACATCGATTTAGGGCTTGCCAAGGATAATGAAACAAAAACAGGTACATTAAATTAGTAACATCAAAGTTGACTTACATAAATGAAAGGTCAACTTTTTAATAATTAATGTATAATTTTTTTATTTCTAGTATTAGTAAATTGTATAAATCAGAGAGTGAGTCCAAACTTTTTTTCGAAAAAAAATAATTTGGACTCACTCTCTGATATAAATGTAAGGGCTTATAATATAATTTATATAGGAGGTAATTTAGGTGGCAAGTAGGTTCACAATTGAGTTATTAAATTTATTATTCACTAATAGTGACTTGATGTTAATTGATCTTGTCAAACTACTAGATTCAAAAGAATCACAAGTAGTTAACACGATTAATGCTATAAATGACAAATTAAAGTCATGTGGAATGCCAATCATTATCATCGAAAAAGGAATTATTACACTTCCTTCTAGTATAAGACAAAGAGAAGAAGAAATATTTAAAATGTTCTATCCTTCTCTAGTTGTACCTAGCGAATTGAGGCAAAGTATCTTGTTTTTATTTATGACTTTGAATGTAAATTATCGTTCTGTCAATCATGTTCAAGATTTACTTACAGTTAGTAGAAATACTGCATTGAAAGAACTCCGTTTATTTGAAGAACGATGCAAATCTAAGCGTATTAATTTCTCATATAACAGACAAAATGGTTATCAAATCAATGGTTTTGAAACAATTGTCAGAAAAGATATCGAAAAATCTCTAAACAATATTTTATCTGATTCAAATGGAAAACTATATCTAGACCATATATTTGAAATTGCTGAGATAGATGCTAATATCAATGAAACTTATGAAGCTATTTCGATCATTTCTGAGAAATATGAACTTGTTTTTGTAATCGAAAGAGTACAAGAATTAGTATATTTATTAACTTTCATAAAAAATAAGAACAGCTTAGATCTCTATGATATCTATTATGATGACCAGACTAGTAACTACTTTCAATCAACAATTCTCTATGATTTTTCTAAGAAAGTTTGCGAACAGTTATTAATTCATGAAAATGAAGATATTCTCTACTTTACTATTCGTTTTGCAACTACAATCCAAGGAAGTCAGTACTTTATTCAAGATGAGAGATTAATAAATCTAACCAGCGAAATCATTAGTAGAGTGGATGCATTAGCTCTTGGTGTATTATCTTCTGAAAACGAAGAAGTTTTACACAGAAATTTATATGAACATTTAGTTCCGGCATATTATAGATTAAAATATGATATACCAATTACGAATCCATACACCGAAAAAATAAAGTTTGAATATAATGAACTATATCACCTTGTAGAAAAAGCATTAGAACCGCTTTCTTGTAAATTAAACAAGAAAATTCCAGACGATGAAATTGCTTATTTTACAATTCATTTTGGTGGACAACTCAGAAGCGATAACAAAAAAGAAAATATAAAACATCGAGCTATCACTGTATGTCCTCAAGGAGTTAGTTCTTCACTATTACTGAACCTACAGTTAGAAAAGTTATTTCCTAGTATTAAATTTTTAGGAGTGTTTAGTGATCAGAAAGTTAAAGATATAGCTTTAGAGGATTATGATTTAATATTTTCTACTGTCTATTTCGAAACAAGCAAACCATTATTTGTTACAAACCCAATAATGAACTGGGTTGAACAAGAAGTACTTTTGAATCAAGTAAAGTCGAAATTTCACTTGGCCATTGATTATAATGATTTTTCTTTAAACAAGCTAATGAGTTTAATAAAGAAATATTCAACTGTTCACAACGAAAAAGCACTCGTAAGAGATTTAAACAAATTAATATATCAAAATCAAAGGTTGGAGGGATTAGATTTGAAAGACTTACTGAGTAAAGACTTCATTCAATTTACTGACAAGAATTTAAACTGGAAAGAGGCAATCAAACTTGCCGCTAAACCTATTTTAGAACATCAGTACATCGAAGATAGTTATATATCAGCAATGATTAACAAAGTAGAAGAAATTGGACCATATATTGTGCTAGCACCTAGAGTTGCAGTTCCACATGCTCGTCCTGAGGATGGAGCTAAAAGGCTTGGAATTAGCTTACTCAAGA
>CAZRNT010000058.1:0-6418 GCA_964601525.1 uncultured Erysipelothrix sp. | reverse complement strand
CCCAATTCATTGATGTGTAAACCATCTGAATAGTATTCTTCCTTGACACTTCCATCTTCATTGATTAAATATTGATATAAATCAAGGTAATGAATATTACTTCCCTCTAGATGATACTGAAATTCTTTATTAAGAACCTCAATCATTTTTAGGCTTCTTATTCCTCTTCCTGTAACATCAACACTGTCAATTGCATTAATATTTGGAAGGCAAGATATTAAATAGAACTCTGTGTTTTGTAGATTTTTGGAAAGAATTCGAAATATCCTTTCTACATTCAATGCAATATCTCTTGGGCTTTCCATGACTGTTTGACCTAAATCATTTGTACCGATATGTAGATAAACTTTCGAAGGTTTAAACTTAATGACTAATTCATCTAAAAGTGATTCTAGTGCTTTAGAAGTCATACCTCCAATACCATTGTTAATTATAGGATAATCCTTAGGAATATTTTCCACTAATGAATCTCCGAAAAATAATATTCCTTTAGGGTTTGTCTTTTCTTGTTTATCTATAATTTTAAGTATTTTTAGCAAAGCATCTTTTCTAAATTGATAAGTCTTTGCATTGTATTTCATATTCTCAATCATACTTCCTCCATTTGATTACTTTTCTATATAAGATAATGTATCTTCAAGGAGTTTTTGTTTTTTGGCATATCCTTTATTTAAAAAGTGAGCATATAGAATATCCATAAGTACTAATACAGGAAATTGTGGAGAAATAACATTACCAACATCTAATCCTTCAATGCTTGCAGTTAACAAAACCTCGTCACTATGTTGGTACATTTCATCTGTTGGAAGTGCTGTAACCATAATTGTTTTTGCACCTCGTTCTTTTGCGCTTATTATATAATCTAGTAGATTTTGACCACTCATTGATATAGCAATAATAACGGATTCATGGTCCATTAAAACACTATTCATTTTCATGAGATGTGGATCCGTTACTGATTCAACATGAAGTCCTAATCGCATAAATCTCATTTTCATTTCACGCGCGCATAATCCTGAATTACCTTTACCATAAACATAAACATATGAAGAGTTATTAAGCATCATTGCAATTCTCCGAATTTGCTCTTCATCAATTAAACTATATGTTTGGTTTAATAAATCTTTATATGTAAACAATACATTTTGAGTTAGTAAATCAAATTTAATTTCTTCTTGATCTAAAAATCTTTCATAAACAAATATAAATTCACGATACCCCTGATAACCAAGTCTTTGAGAAAATCTTGACACTGTTGCTTCAGACACATAATTCATTTTCGCAATATTTTGCGCACTGAAATCAATTTTTTCTCGATTATGCAAGAAAAAATCTGCCAGTACCTTTTCACTCGAAGAAAAATCATCATAACTTGCTTTAATTTCCTCAATAATGGAATTATTCACAATTTATCTCCTTTAGTATTTAATTTTTATGCGCTGCCCTATTTCAAACATTCTCTTCCAAGGCATCCAAACCTCAATACTGTCAAGTTTTATAATGTTTGACATCTCAAGATTATTATATCGCATTTCCAACAATTCTTCTATTTTAGCTTCAACTAGTTCTTGTTTATCATCAAAGTCATAATAAGAAATTCCTAATTGGGGAAGATAATGATTCACAACAAACTGTCTAACATAAGACTGATAGAATACATCTTCTAGAATACGGTAAACCAAATGTTCATATCTTTTTTCTTCTGCTTGATCAAAGATATAGATACTGTTTGATAAAACGGTACCAAGGGTGTTTGAATTAGTATTCCATCCTGCATACGCCAATATTTTATTCAACAAATTACGTTCATCTAAAAATTTTATTAACTGTAAATCGCCACCATTAGAAAAAGCTGAGTCACAAATTGCTAGAGGGTAACCTTTTTCAATATAACGTTCAATTTCTTTAACAAAATATAATAGATTTCTATGAGAAGTATAAGTTATATCACGATTTGATTGATCAAATGCCTCTTCCATAACTTTTCCCGGGGAATTAATTGCTAGAACAAAATCAGCATCCTCTACTTTATCTACCAAAACTGAACCCGTTACATCAATATGATATTTTAAATTTTCATGCATTGGTCGATCTTCATAATTGGGAACTATACTTGGACCCAGTGTTGAACTGTAAAATGCATATACTTTTGTTTTTCTTTTTTTCATATCGTTTAAGCAACGAGCGAGTAGAGAAGAACCAACTTCATCAGCACCAGGATAAATATTAATTTTACTTTCTAAATTATATTCCGTTAAATAATTTACGACCTCTTTTTGAGCAATAGCTGTATAGCCATACTCTGAAGAATCATCCTGAGGAATGACTAGAAAATCTATCAGATCTTCATCAACTAATTTCGCAACCTCCAAATTATACTTGAGATTAAAATTTCGACGCCACTCATAATCATTGATAATTTCTTTAGGTATTTTTATTTCTTCTAATTCTATTTTTTCCTTATCGTTTAATCCATCACGATTTTTTTTATCTTCCAGATAGGCTTTGCGATGAAGAGCATAACCATAATCTTCATAGTAATCCGGCTCTTCTTCAGATGAATCATATTGAGGAGAACGCATTATACACTCAAATGCATATATTTTGAGTTTAGGATTTAATTTCTTTAAGTTCCTCAAATTATCTAAATATCTAGAAACCGTATGATCATCTAAATGATGAATTCTTGATGGAATAAGACCACCAAATAGCAAGGAGTCAATGCTTAAAACAGCTGCATCTACGTCTTCTATCTTTTCATTAACAAAAGTCCATAGCTTTTCCATCGGAGCTGACTTTTTCTTTTCCCCCAATAAATCTATCTGAGGAATAATCAAATTTACTTCGTCATTGCCTCTCACAATATGTTGGGGAATTTCATAATTACAAGGTCTTTCATCAAGTGGTACATAAAGTACTTTCATAATACTTCCTTTCTATAGATAAAGACCGTTTATCGGCCTTTATCAACTATTTCTAATATATCATCTAAAGCCAAATCAATCGCTTCTATTTGTTCAGCATCTTCATAAACATCATCACTAATCAAATATGATTTTTTAGCAACATCAAACATTGAGTAATCATTTTCTGAATCTCCTATAGCATAAAGATGAAGATCATCATAAAGCGAAATCAAAGCTTTTCCCTTTGACACACCTTTTGCAAGGACTTCTAAAGAGGTTGGGGAAGTTCTAACCGCTTCAAGATTTGAAAACTTATCCTTAACTAAATTTCTAACCTGTGAAATTTCTTCCTTATCCCCAATCAGTAAAAATAATACGACCGGTTGATTCAAAATTATAGGAGTAAAATCACTAATAATATGGCTTGAATCAAAAAATTCTTTAGGGAAATCAGGATCTCGATCATTATGCCAATAACGATTACTAACTGTATTCATCTCAACTCTTATTGAATAATTTCTTACAATTTTATAAAACTCTAAAGCTTCCTCTTTATCTAATAAAGATGCACGAAGCACATTATCATGATAAATCACAGCTCCATTTTGTGAAATACGTCCATCAATTGGCAATTTATATTTCTCACAAATGTAATCTATATCATGATCTAAGCGACCAGTATTAATAACCAATTGAAAGCCCTTATTATGCAAGGCTCTCAATTGATCTATTGTTTTTTGACCTCCTATGATACGATTTTTTTCATCAATCAAAGTAGCATCTAGGTCAAAAGCAACAACTTTATGCATTCAATTCTCGCTGTTTATTCATAATAATCACGAAAGGAGCATAGATTGCTACTGATACTGCAAATATCAGTGCAGTCGTGACAACAGCACCCCAACTACCACCGGTTGCCAAGAAAGAACCTAAAATAGGAGGAGTTGTCCAAGGAATTAAGATATATGTATGACCCATGAAATTTATAGAAGTAGCGATAACACCAATTAATAAACCAGCCATGGTAGAAAGAATCATAGGAACAATTAGAATAGGATTCATGACTACAGGCAAACCAAACATAATAGGTTCAGAAATATTAAACAGTGCAGGTGCAACACCTAGTTTTGCTATACTTCGATAATCTTCACGTTTAGAAACTATTAAGATAGCCACAATTAAGGCAAGCATATTTCCTGCTCCACCCATAAAAGCAACGGAATCTAAGAAAGGTTTTGTAATAATATGCGTCATTGCTTGACCAGCTGCATGAGCCGATTCATTGGCGGCAAGACTTGATAAATAAATAGGTTCTAAAATAGGATTAAAGATAAATGCAGTATGAATTCCTAAACCCCATAGAAGCATATATAAGAAATATATGACAGTAAGGCCAAGTCCTGAACTCACAATACTTGTGAATGGTGTTTGAATAACACTAAATATAATATCATTTAAAGGCATTCCTACTTTATTGGTAATAATTCTAACAAGAGCAAAAATTAAAACAGTAAACATCACAGGAATTAATTGATTAAATGATCTAGAAATTGCAGGTGGAACTGAATCAGGCATTTTAATAACAAATGCATCAACCCTAGAAAATAAGCGAACTAATTCAACAGTTAGAATTGCTGCGATAAATGCCGAGAACATTGAAGCAGCACCAGTATAATATGTATTAATGTATTCAATTCCCATATCTCCATCAAATGTAACTGGCATTAATACAAACAAGCTAACTACAGCAATCGCTGGAACAACTGATCCAGTATCTCCATACTGTTCTGATAAAGACTTAGCTGTAGTAAATGTTAACAGTACAGCCATGATCGACATTGTAGCTGGAACAACTACTGCTCCAAACTCAGTCAATCCAGTAAAAGGCATACCAAATAATTTATTTGTAAAACCATTTTCCCCTATAATAACATTATTAATTAAAACAAAAAATGAACCAACAATCATAACAGGTAAGATTGCGATAAATCCATCTCTAATCGCTGTAAGATAACGATTCTTAGCAAGTTTATCTGCTATTGGTAAGAAAAAATCTTCTAGTTTTTGCATCATAATTAATCTCTCTCCTTTTTCTTAATTTCATCTGCAAAACGCTTCGTAATAATTTGAGGACGGGTAATGATTGATCCAACAACAACACTATGACAGCCTAATTCCAAAACCCTACGAGCTTTCTCAGGACTATCAATATTTCCCTCTGCAATTACTGGATTTTTTACTTTATCTAATATCTCTCTAATGATCTCAAAATCATTTTCCTCAATCTTCAAATGATTACTGTGATCTGTGTACCCTACAAGTGTAGTTCCTATATAATCAAATCCTAGTTCATCCGCATGAATAGCTTCTTCTACAGTTGAACAATCAGCCATTAACACTATATCGGGATATTTATTACGAACTTGGTAATAAAAATCGTCAAGACTAATATTATCAGGCCTCATCAAATGAGTCGCATCCATAGCTATTACATCAGCACCACTAGTATACAAAGTATCAACTTCTTCCATAGTAGCAGTGATATACACATCACTATCTGCATAGTCTTTTTTGATAATCCCAATAATTGGCACATCAACTAAGGACTTAATCTCTTTAATATCATCAAGTGAATTGGCTCTAATTCCCAGTGCTCCCCCTTCAACTGCAGCTACTGCCATTCGTCCCATTATAAATGAAGAATGCAGCGGTTCATCTTCTAAAGCCTGACAAGAAACAATCAATCCCTTCTCAAATTTCAATTCCATATACCCCCTTTACGCCCCTAATATATAGGAAACAAGTCAAAGAAAGCAAGAAAAAGAAAGTAGATTGAAACTACTTTCTAATTTTTATATATTTATGTATATATTAATCCACACTAATGTAAGTTGGTACAACTTCTTTCAAACAATCAATAACATTTTGATCATCCCTAGTATCAACAACATTCTCCAATTTTCTTAATTTTGAATCGATTTCTTTTGGGGAAATATCCATTGGTTGAGCAATATGAATAAGCTCATTATCAGTCTCTCTTAGATTTTCTTCATCCATCAACAATTCCTCATAAAGTTTTTCACCAGGTCGCAATCCAGTAAATACAATATCAATATCTTCATATGGACGATAACCCGATAATTCAATAACTTTTTCAGCTAAATGTAGTATCTTCACAGGCTGGCCCATATCCAATACAAATATCTCTCCACCTTGAGCATAACTTGCAGCTTGTAATACTAAACTAACAGCTTCAGGAATGGTCATGAAATATCTTTCAATTTCCTTATGAGTAACTGTAACTGGTCCACCATTCTCAATTTGTTTACGAAATAAAGGAACAGCTGAACCATTTGAACCCAATACATTACCAAACCTTACTGCCGCAAAACTTGTTTGAGATAATTTATTTTGAGACTGCAACATCATCTCATTAAAACGCTTCGTTGCTCCCATCACATTTGTAGGATTTACAGCCTTATCTGTCGAAATATTAATAAACTTTTCAACAT
>CAZRNT010000057.1:0-6532 GCA_964601525.1 uncultured Erysipelothrix sp. | reverse complement strand
AGGATGTGTACAAATGGGCATAAAAATAGCTATTATAATTGCTTTAATGTTTATCATTTTTATAGCTGTGATTAACAAAAAGAATTTGGAGGATAATAAACGATATCTCAATAGCATTTTTGGTAAAAAAAGTTCCTTTAGACTTGGATAAAAATTACTTTGATGGTGTTGATGCTTTCTTCAAATATATGGATAAAGATAATGTGCTTGATGATCAAAGTGCGAAAGATTTGGATATTATGGAAGTTTATCATCTTATTAATCAATCCCAATCTAGCATTGGTGATGAATTTTTATATGCTCAATTAAGAAATCAAAATTCCCAGAATAATTTAGAGCTCTTTGAAAGAAAGATTAAAGAGTATACAAATGACCCCTATCATCGAATAAATAATCAATTGGCGTTTCAGAAAATTTCTCGTCGAGAAAATAATGGACTGTATGACTTTATTAAAGTACCTCAGAGTTTTACGAAGGAAAAGCAAATTATCCAGATCGTTCAGGCTGTATTAGCAGTTTTAGCTCTAATTAGTCTTTTAATTAATTTAGAGTTTGGAATTTTTGCAGTAACAATCATGTTTATTTTGAATCAAATCTCATATCATTCTGCCAAAAAAGAAACGTTAAAAAGATATAATGTTCTTAAAACATATGGTGATATGGTCGATGCAGCCAAAAAGATGTCTGAATCAAGCAAAAATGATTCTCTGATACAGGCGATCAATAAATTTAAGAATATCAGTATTTACAAAAGTTTTTTAATTAAAGATGAAAGTTTTGATCTTAGTGGTATGAATTATATTGCTCAAGCATTATCAGCATATTTTATGACCCATGTTCTTGCTTACAACAAGATTTTATCTTTATCTCAAAAGTATCGCAATGAAGCAGAAGAAATTTATAAAAGTATTGGATATGAAGAAATGTGCATTAGCGTTGCTTCGTATCGTGAGAGTTTAAATTATTACTCAATTCCTAATTTCGTTGATGAGGATAGTTTAAAATTTGAGGGTCTTTATCATCCTTTAATTGAAAATCCAGTAAGTTATGATAAAGTTATCGAAGATAAAATACTCTTGACGGGATCAAATGCAAGTGGAAAGTCAACATTTGTGAAGACATTAGCTCTTAATATGATTTTAAGTAAAAGTATTAATACAAGTTTAAGTTATAGATATCAGTCTCAGAATTACTATGTGCAAACATCGATGGCAATTAGTGACGATGTGCAAAGTGGGGATAGTTACTTTGTTGCAGAGATAAAATCAATTAAGGAACTTTTAAAAACTGCTAAGAATAAAAAGTCTATGATTATTATTGATGAAGTTTTAAAAGGAACCAATACAATTGAAAGAATCGCTGCCTCAGCAGCAGTATTGGACCAATTATCTAAAACTGATTCTTTTATTTGTGCAGCAAGTCATGATATTGAACTCACTAGAATTTTAGAAAATAAATATAATAATTATCACTTTAGAGAAAGTTTTGATGAAAATGGAATAACATTTGACTATTGTATTTATGATGGGCCATCTAAGAGTAAGAATGCAATAAGACTTTTAGAAGTTTTAAAATATCCAGATCAAATAGTAGAGGATGCAAAGAATTATGCACATACATTTGAAAATGAAAGTAAATGGCTAGTATTAAGTTAAAATCTAAACAATTTCCTTCCAATCGTGGATTAATTTTAATGAAGTGAAGTTTCTCATCTCTATAGCTTATATTTTTAAAGGATAAATATAAAGAAAGTTCAAAAGAAAAATAAAAAAGAAGTTAAAGTATAATTTGCTCTAACTTCTTTTTGTTATATGTTTAATCTTTTTTCTTATCAATTAAAGCGATTCTGCTCACAAAGAAATCTATCAAAGTCATTAAAACAGGTTGTGAGTCAAGAAAAATCTTTTTTGGATCTGTGTCAAAAGTTGGTATATAAATTAAACATGTTGCTGTTTTAGATATATCGGCTAATGTATTTGATGTGAAAAGTAGTGTACTGCAATTTTTAGACAAGCTTAAATCGTGTGCTTCTACAATTTCAAGTGAATTTGCTCCTAGAGAAATGAAAATATTAATCTCATCACTTTTAGAGAAATTAGCTTTTTCAAAAAATTCATTAGGATTTAAGATTGGTTCAGAATCATAACCTATTTTTGACAATCTATATGAAAGGTATTTAGCGGATAGTCCACTCTCATGAATACCAAAGATTCTAATTTTATTGGCATTTTTAATTAATTTTGAGGCACACTTGATTGAGGTATCTGATGTTTCGTCGAGTATTTTTTTAATTGTATTAGTGTAATATTCTATGTATGTTTCGGCTGATTCATCCTCACTTTCTTGTTCATATGATCCAGCTAGTAATTGGCGTGAGACTTCATATTTAAACTCAGAAAAGCCTGAGTAACCAATTTTTTGGCAGAATCTAAGCATTGCTGATTTTGAAACTCCGATTCTGTCAGATAAACTGACCAATTGATATCTGTGGACTTCTTCAATATTATCCTCTAAATAATTTGCGATTTTCTTTTCTGTATTAGTAAAGTTCTTTTCATGTAGAACGATAATTTCGTGTAGTAACATATAACACCTCTTTCCTATATAATATCATATTTTATTATTTCTAAATAACGATATTTAATCTTTTTCCCAGTTTTTCTGGGAAAAAGATTGTAATCGCATACATTGTGGTATATAATGTGAATATAAGAGAAGGAGGATATAATATGTCCAAAGAATTAAGCTCTGAAAAGGGCGGATTTACATCCAAGTTTATGACTTTTGTGGAGGAAAAAGTTGCTCCACCATTAATAAAGATATCAAATATAAGATATCTTCAAACATTACAGAGGGCCTTTATGATTTTAATGCCTTACATGGTTATTGGAGCAACAGCAACTTTAGTACTCAACTTACCAGGACTATTCTCTGAGGGGACAGGATTGAATATGCCAGGAGTTGCAGAGTTTTTAACTAAAGTTTTAACTCCGATCAAACCTGGATTATTCCAAATGGTATTTGTTACACTTAATGTCATAACATTAGTGTTGGTTGTATTAAATGGTTATTTTTTAGGGGAACATTATTCTAGAGAAGATCATCAAGTAAATGCTGTGGCTGCTGGAATTGTAGCTTTAGTATCATTTCTAGCTTTTATTGATTTTTCAACTCTAAGTGAGAACTTCGATTGGCCTACTTATATTATGGGGTCACCATCATTATTTTTTGGAATTCTAATTAGTATAATATCTGTTGAAATATATCGATTCTTAATAAATAAGAAGATTACAATTAAGATGCCAGAATCAGTTCCTCCTATGGTTGCAACTGCATTTGTTAGTATGATTCCTGTGACTGTGGTTGTGCTAATTATGAGTTTTATTGGTCAAGGAATTCCAGGATTTGATCTCATGGCTATTATTAATAACTATTCACAAAAACTTGTAGTAGGGGGTAGTGGTCCAGTTGCCCAATTTATAGGTTTCTTCCTTGATAGACTACTATGGTTTGTTGGACTACATGGTTCTAATATTGTTGGTTCAGTAATGAGTCCAGTCTGGACAACTATGATAACAGATAATATTAATGCATTTAATGCAGGGAATCCAATACCTTATATGTTCACTAATCAATGGATAAATTTCTATGTTAGAGTATCACTATTTCCAATTGCTCTTCTTGCAATGAGAAGCAAGGTTGAAAAATTTAGAGTTTTAGGTAAATTATCAATTGTAGGTACAATCTTTAATATTGCAGAACCTATTATGTTTGGTTTACCAATTGTACTTAATCCATTAATGTTTGTTCCTTGGGTTTTAGGTTTCTCATTAACATTTATATTTAACGCTGTATTGGGATTGTTATCAATCACTCCTCCAATGGTTGCGATGGTAGTTTGGACAATGCCAGCACCTCTCGCTGCATTCATAGGAAGTGGTTTTAAAGTAACGGCAATGCTTATATCATTACTAAATTATGTATTAATTTTCTTTATTTTCTTACCTTTCTTTAGAGTAATGGAAAAACAAGAACTAGAGAAAGAAGAAGAATATGCTAGAAACAAGCAAGGGAATGAAGCATTAGAAATATGATAGATTATAGTATAGAAGCATTCCAATTTAAATATATTGATGAAGTAATTCAAATTTGGAATGAAAGTTTAGTTTATGACTTAATGACTAAAGAAAGATTTTTAGATGAAATTTTACTAGATCCTAACTTTAGTTCAGATATGTTTTTACTGGCTATTTCTGATAAAAAAGTCATAGGATTTGCCTATGGTATAAAAAGAAAAGTTCCATATTTTACCAAAGGACTTGAACCTGAACGTGCTTGGGTTTATGCGATTGCTGTTGGTGAGAAATATAGAAGAAATGGAATAGGTAGCAATTTAATAAAAAGATTAGAAAAAATATTCGTGGATCTCGGTAGCAAAAGGATTACACTTAATGCTTATAGCCCTACTTATTTAACTCCAGGTGTCGATTTAAAATACGAAGGAGCAGCTGCTTTCTTCAAAGAAATGAAATATGATTTTTCCAATAGTAGGACTGTAAGCATGTGTAATAATTTATTTAATTTTGTTTTAGAGAATGATGAAATTGAAAAGATAAACAATCTAGAAAAAGAAGGATACTGCTTTAGACAATACAGACAGTCAGACACATTAGACCTTATTAACTTTGCTGACAAAGAGTTTGGTGGAGGATGGGCACAAAATGTGATGACAGTGATAAAACAAGGTGATCCTAGTAATTCAATTGTGCTTGCCAAAAACAATGATGAAATAGTTGGTTTTTGTTTACGAGGAATTGATGGCAAGGAATCAAGATTTGGACCAATAGGAATAGCTGAAAGTCAGCGTGGTAAAGGTTTAGGTGGAATATTACTTCAGTTAATGCTTGAACTGATGAAAAAGAACAAGACGTACTACACTTATTTCCTTTGGACCAGTGGTTCAAATATAAGTTTTTATGAAAAATATGGTTTTGAAGTTTATAGAGAATATAGATTAGGTGGAAAAGATTATGAATAAAAAATATAAAAGAATTGTTAGTATTGGTGCTCACTCTTTAGATGCTGAATTGATGGGTGGACCATTAATGATTAAGTATGCTTTAGAAGGATCACATTGTACTTTTGTACATGTTACAAAAGGGAGACTAGAGGATCCTAATGCAAGTGAAGAAGTAAAACAACAGTATTTAGATAAAATTACTAAAGAAAATAATGAGGTTGCGAAAGCTATGCACTGTGATAGTTATGCAATGAATTATATTTCAAGTGAATTACCAAGTGAAACAGAATTTGTAAAGATAATAAAAGAATATTTAATAAAAGAGAAAGTAGACTTAGTTATTACTCATTCGCGTGGCACACTTCATGCACGTCATTATTATACTTTTGACACTGTAACTCAAGCAGTAAGACAATTAAATCAAGAAGGACATGACATCAATTTATTATATGGTGAGAATTGTGAAGATTTAGTAGGATTTATTCCAACCTTATATATTTCAATGCCTAAAGAAGTTGAAGATATTTGGTTTGCTGGATTATCTCATTACACAATATTCAATGGTGGTGTTAATGATGTTCCTTATGAAGATTATTATCGAACCATGGGAATTGTAAGAAGATTTGAGGTTGGCTCTAAATTACCGGTAAAAGCATATATGCATGCAGGTCTTTTAGATAAAGAATAATATTTAAATTCGTCATAAAAGGAAAAGAAAGTTAAATTCTTTTCCTTTTTTTAAGCAAAAATATACCAAAAAATTGCACAATCTTGGGAAATTTCCCCTAATCTTGAATGGATAGATTCTTGACTCGGGTCTATAATGAACGTGAAAGCGATGTCACATGTCGCTATAGGAGGAAAGTATAATGGATCGTTTTATTCAATTTATTGAAGAAAAAATGGTACCGAAAGTTGCGAAAGTAACGAATACTCGTTATTTTAGTGCATTGAAGTCAGGATTTATGGTAATTATGCCATTGACTATCATTGGTTCAATTTTTCTTTTAATCACCGACTTCCCATTACCAGGATATGCTGAATTTATGAATGGTATATTTGGTAATGATTGGAGTTCATATTTGGACTCAGCTTATCGAGCAACATTTAACTCAATGGGTTTCTTGTTGGCAGGTACAATTGCTTATCGTTTAGCTGAGGATTATAAACTTGATGCTTTATCATCAATGGTATTAGCATTAGTTTCATATATTGTTGTTTTACCTAAGACTGTTGTTACTGAATCAGGAGAGGTTGTAGGACGTGTCTTATCATTTACATGGTTAGGTACACAAGGGGTCATTACAGCTTTAATTGTTGCATTCTTAACAGTTGAAATTATTAGATTTGCAGTTGAACGTGATTTAACAATTAAGATGCCAGATTCAGTTCCTAGCATGGTTTCTCAATCATTTAGTGCTTTGATTCCGGGATTCTTTGTTGTTATTGTAAGTTTATTATTAAGTGGACTCTCTAGATTAGTTGCGGGATCATTCCCAGAATTAATTTATC
>CAZRNT010000056.1:0-6545 GCA_964601525.1 uncultured Erysipelothrix sp. | reverse complement strand
ATTGGATACAAAAGGTCCAGAAATTAGAACTGGTTTAATTGAAAATAGTGGTGTTGAGTTTGAAACTGGAGATATCGTACGTATCGGATTTGATATGGATATGCTTGGAAACAAAGAACGTTTTGCTATCTCAGTGCCAGAAGTATACGATGACGTAGAAATTGACGACTGCATTCTTGTTGATGATGGTTTAGTCACATTAACAGTTATTGACAAAGAAGAAAAAGAACTAGTTTGTCGTGTTGAAAATCCAGGACCAGTTAAGGACCGAAAAGGAATTAATATTCCAGGTGTTGTATTGTCAATGCCTTTCATGTCTGCTAAGGATGAAGAAGATATTCGCTTTGGTGCAAGAAATGGAGCAGACTTTATTGCCGCATCCTTTGTTCGTCGTGGAAGTGATATCGAAGAGATTAGAGCTATCCTAAATGAAGAGGGTGCACATGATGTTCAAATTATTGCGAAAATAGAAAACCAAGAAGGATTCAATAATGTTGAGGAAATCTTGCAAGTTGCAGATGGAATCATGGTTGCACGTGGTGACTTAGGTGTTGAAGTTGCAACACATTTAGTACCAATTTACCAAAAGAAAATGATTGCTACAGCAAATCGTTTAGGTAAGCCAGTTATTACCGCAACACATATGTTAGAATCTATGCAAAAAAACCCACGTCCAACTCGTGCTGAAGCAAGTGATGTTGCTAATGCTATTTTAGATGGAACAGATGCAATTATGCTTTCAGGTGAATCTGCAGTTGGTGATTATCCAGTAGAAGCAGTTCGTGTAATGAATGAAATTTCACGTTCAATGGAAGGAATAATTCCTTATCGTGAAAACTTAGAGCGTTCAATCGCAAGTTCAAAACGTACAATTCAAGATTCAATTGGTATGTCCATTGCAGAAACAGCATTGAACTTAGATGATGTAGAAGCTGTTGTTGCCTTTACTCAAAGTGGATCAACAGCACGTAGAATTTCAAAATATCGTCCAAATGTTCCAGTAATTGCTGTTACATTCTCAAAAGAAGTTCAACGTCGTTTAGAAGCACACTGGGGAGTCATTCCAGTTTATTCGGATGTTTTAAATGAAATGACAAATGATGATGAGATTGCTTCAACATTTGCTAAGAATTTTGGTATCGAAGTTGGTAAGAAAGTTATTATTGCTGCAGGATACCCAACAGGTAGTGGAAACACTAACTTAATGAAAATCATTGAAGTTAAATAATAAGGAGATATATCAATGAACTATTACTTAGGAATTGATTTGGGAGGAACAAATGTTCGTGTAGCAGTTGTTTCTGAAAATGGGGAAGTCATTGAAGAAATTAAAAGACCTTCCTTATCAGACCAAGGCCCTAATGCAGTTTTAGACAATATAATTGATATGTCACAATCGCTCAAATATTTGAGCGATTGTCTTGCAATTGGGATGGGTCTACCAGGTCCAGTAGATACAAAAAAAGGTTGTATTACACTTTCAACAAATCTTAATGGATTTACAGGTTTTCCTGTTAGAGATTATTTAGAAGAACGATTGAAATTACCGGTATATATGGACAATGATGCTAATGTAGCTGGACTTGCAGAAGCTGTGTTTGGTGCAGGTAAAGATAAAGATGTTGTTTACTACATTACTCATTCAACGGGAATTGGTGGCGCCTTAGTTATTAATCAAAAGGTGCTTTCGGGTAAAAAAGGTTATGCTGGTGAAATCGGAAATATTATCATTGATCGTAATCGTCCGGCTTATAAAGAAATTAATAATTTAAATGCTGGAGCTGTTGAAAATGAGGCAAGTGGATCAGCAATGGTACGCAAAGCACAAAGAAGTATAGATGAAAATATCCAATCTGCAGGTGAAATTTTCGAACTTGCTGATAGTGGTCATCCACTCGCACAAGAACTTATAAGTGAAATGACTTATGATATGGCGATGCTTTTACAAGCAATTGCTCATGTGTGTGATCCAGATGTCTTTGTATTAGGTGGCGGAGTAAGTAAATCAAAGGATAAGTATTGGCCTCAGATGATACGTCACTATCAAAATTTAGTACATACTAATATGGTTGACACAGAATTTGTAGAAGCTGAATTGGAAGAACCAGGAATTATTGGTGCCGCAGCTTTATGCTTTTCTGCAAAGAAAGGAAATTAAATGACAAAATTAGAAAAATATGCTCAATTAGCAATCCGCAAGGGTGTTAATGTTCAAAAAGGTCAAACATTATTGATTAATGTTAAGGCTGAACATTATGAATTTGCTCGTCTCTTAGTTGATGAAGCATACGCCGCAGGAGCTAAAAAAGTTGTTGTTAAATTTAATGATGACTATATTTCAAAAATGAATGTTGTAAATCAAGATCTTGAAACATTAGTAGATGTTCCTAAGTGGTTGATTGACGAATACGATGACTACTTAGATAGTGATTTATGCCGTTTATCAGTCTATGCACCATCACCAGGATTGATGGCTGATGTTGATGGACATAAATTTTCTGAAATGAATAAGGCTCAAGGAACAGCTTTAAAACGACTAAGAGAATATACCATGGCTAACAGAGGTCAATGGTCCTTAGTTTCATTACCAACAAAAGAATGGGCTCAAGTAGTCTATCCGAATGAAGATATCGATACAGCTTATGATAAATTATTAGATGCTATTATGTACGCAGTTAGAATTACTGATGAAAATAATCCATTAGAAGAGTGGGATAAACATAATGAAAGATTAGCTTATCAAAATAATTTATTAAATGATTTGAATTTTAAATCTCTTCATTTTACAAATTCTAAAGGTACAGATATTGAAGTTGGTTTAGTCGATGGACATATTTGGTCTGGTGGAGAAGAAAAATCTGAAAAAGGACATCCATTTAATCCTAATATGCCAACTGAAGAAAGTTTCACAATGCCTGATCGAAGCAATGTAAATGGTATTGTCTACAGTACAAAACCATTAAATTACAATGGTAAATTAATTGACGAATTTTGGTTAAAATTTGTTGATGGAAAAGTTGTGGATTTTGATGCCAAAGAAGAAAAAGAAACACTTCAATCTTTGCTGGATACAGATGAAGGAAGTCGTAGAATTGGTGAAATTGCCTTAATATCTCATGACTCACCAATTTCAAATCTAAATATTTTATTCTTTAATACTTTATTTGATGAAAATGCATCCTGTCATATGGCTTTAGGACGAGCATATCCAATGAATATTAAAGGTGGTTTAGAAATGACTCAAGAAGAACTATTGGCTCATAATTCTAACGATTCAATTAACCATGAAGATTTTATGTTTGGTTCTGAAGATATGAAAATCGTTGGTACTAAACAAGATGGAGAAAAAGTACTTGTATTTGAAAATGGTAATTTTGTCATTTAACTTGTATTTATTTCTAAATTATTGTATAAAGTAATAGAAGATGCGATGAAAAGGATATGAATTCTAAAGATTGAATAGAGAGGGTAACGCTTGGTGAAAGTTACTTGTAGATCTTTATTATTTACCACCTTGGAGCTTGGTTTAATACACCACGTACGTTGGCGATAACAACATTTAAGAGCATGATTTTTATCATGAATTAAGGTGGTACCGCGTATAAACGTCCTTATATAGGATTCTTATACGCTTTTTTTATTTTAATTGAAGGAGGATATTATGATTAACATTAAAGAAAATGAAGCATTGAATGTATTGAACCATTCAACAGCCCATTTAATGGCACATGCTATTAGTCGCTTATACCCTGAAGCAAAATTTTGGGTTGGACCAGTTATTGAAGATGGTTTTTATTATGATATTGATTTAGGAGATAAGGTTTTAAAAGAAGAAGATTTAGCCAAAATTGAAAGTATGATGCGCAAAATATCTAAAGAAAACAAGCGCATTAGTCGTGAAGAATTAAGCAAAGAAGAAGCCTTAGAAATGTTTAAGGAAGACCCCTATAAATTAGATATTATTGAGCGACTTGATGATAATGAAACTATTTCAGCCTATCGTCAAGCAGAATGGGTTGATTTATGTAGAGGACCACACGTAGAAAGTACTAAAGTTATGAAAAACTTTAAACTCTTGAAAGTGTCGGGAGCTTATTGGAAAGGTGATTCCAATAATAAGATGCTGCAACGAGTTTATGGTATTTCTTTTGAAAACAAAGAAGATTTAGAAAAATATCTTTCTTGGCTTGAAGCTGCGAAAGAAAGAGATCATAAAAAATTAGGACGTGAACTCTCATTATTTATGATGAGTGATTATGGTCCAGGATTTCCATTTTGGTTGCCAAATGGTATGAAATTACGTCATGCATTAGATGAATATTACCATGAAGCACATATTCGAAGAGGTTACGAATTTATTGAAACACCAACAATGCTAAGTAAGGATTTATGGGAAGTATCAGGTCATTGGGAAAATTATCGAGAAAATATGTATATCTCTAAAGTAGATGATCGTGAATTTGCTATTAAACCAATGAACTGTCCAGGAGGCATGCTCGTTTATAAGAATGGACTTCACTCATATCGTGATTTACCAATTCGTTTAGCTGAAATGGGACATGTCCATCGTCATGAAGCAAGTGGTGCACTTAATGGCTTATTTAGAGTTCGTTCATTTACACAAGATGATGCTCACTTATTTATGAGAGAAGATCAATTACAAGATGAAATTGTTGAAATCATTGATTTTATTGATGAAGTATACTCTCTCTTTGGATTATCATATACAATTGAATTATCAACTCGACCAGAAGATAAATACATTGGTGATATTGAAGTGTGGGATCGTTCAGAAAAAGCACTTAGAGATGGTTGTATTGCTGCAGGTAGAGAATTTAAAATTAATGAAGGTGATGGAGCATTCTATGGTCCTAAACTAGATTTCAAGGTAAGGGATTCTTTAAATAGAATTTGGCAATGTGGTACTGTTCAATTAGATATGAACTTGCCAGAAAGATTTGATCTAAGTTATATTGACGACAAAGGTGAAAAGCAAAGACCAATTATGTTGCATAGAGCAATTTTTGGTTCTATTGAAAGATTCATAGGAATACTAATTGAACACTTCGGTGGTGCATTCCCTCTATGGATGTCTCCTAAACAAGTAGAAATTATTCCAGTCAATGCAGAATATCACTTAGACTATGCCAATGAAATTCTTGAAGAATTGAAAAAGCATGGTATTCGAGCAAGTGTTGATGCTCGTAATGAGAAATTAGGTTATCGCTTAAGAGAAGCTCAAAAGAACAAAACACCAATGCAAGTAATTATTGGTGATAAAGAGCTTGAAGATAAATCAGTAAACTTAAGAAGATATGGAGAGCGTAAGCAAATTCCATATGACCTAAATGAATTTATTGATTTAATAAATGAAGAAATTGCAAGCAAAAAAATACATCATTTAACAGAAGAAGGAAAAATCTAGATAATTTGTCTAGATTTTTTTCTTAAATCAGAAGGGTTGCTACCATAAACTTTTTTAAATACTTTATTAAAATATGAAGCTGATTGAAATCCAGTCATCTGTGCAATACTTGATAATTTATGATCACTTGTAGTAATTAAATGATTAGCCTGCTTACAGCGCACCAAGATCAAATATTCATTGATAGTTTTTCCACTAATTTCTTTAAAAATTCGACTATAGTGATACTTACTTAGTTTAACATGGTAAGCAATATCATCTAGATTGATATCATGCATATAATTTTCATGAATAAAATCTATTCCTAAACTAACATCTTTGATTTTTGAATCGCTTAATCTAGATTCGTTGACAGGATTAGCAAGCTCTGTTCTAAACAAAATAACTAGGATAGAAATCGATAAAGCTTTGACTGAGTCTTTATAATATGGTTTTAATTTGGTCATTTCATTGGAAATTATTTGCAATATATTTTTAAGTTCTACGCTTCTGCTCACTGGATTAAATTTATTATTTAAAACATCAAAATTATTTTCACTACAGTAATCATGATCAATGATTAAAGAATAGTAATGAACATTAGCGGAAAGGGCGTTTATATTATGAATAGAATTGCAATTTATGATTCCGATTTCACCAGAATTCAAAATAAATTCTTCTTGATTGATTAAAAGTTCAGCTTTGCCAGATACTAAATAAATTAATTCCAATTGGTTATGCCAAGAGGATTGTTTATATTCTGTTTGTTTTTGATGATGATACTCAAACTCGATTGGAAATTGAGGATCTTCGAATTGGTAAAACTCATATTTCTGTTTCATATTATCACCTAAGTACATCATCATTTATATTTTCTGATATAGCAATATTAAACAAATCTATCATAATAAAATGCGGCATATTCTTAAGATAGTCTTGTACATGCTCATCTTTTAGCAATATTATACAAATGACAAGCAAGTCAGTAGATTCTTAATAAAACGAAGCTTTGATATAATGATAGCGTATACAAAACTATAATAAGGAGGAAGTATGAAATATATTGGAGCAAAAAATGGAAAAATTTCTATATTTGAAAAAGATGAGCCAATTCTACGAGAACGATTTGTTAAAATCAAAA